>JASMAE010000028.1 GCA_030754475.1 Rhodospirillales bacterium | reverse complement strand
CGCCTGCTTTTGTACCGTGCCGCCGTCAACGCCGATAAGGGCCTACCGTCTGCCCACGACACCGCGCTCGCCAAACTCGCGTGCAACCGCGCCGGCTTCGCCGCCGCCAACGAGGCGGTTCAGGTGCTGGGCGGCCTCGGGTTCAGCGAGCCGAGTCTCGCCGAATACTGCCTGCGCCGGACCCGCGGCTGGATGATCGCCGGAGGCTCGATCGAGATGATGAAGAACCGAATCGCCGAGGGCGTGTTCGAGAGGCGCTTTTCGCAAAGGCCGCCGCGTGCGACCGATGCGGACTGAAGGAGCACGTGACGCGGCCCTTGTCGGGGCGCTGTTCAATCCCCGCGGCGTCGCCCTGATCGGGGCTTCCGACGACGCCTCCAAGATCGGCGGACGCCCGCTCCGTTACCTGCTCCGGCACGGCTTCACCGGACCCGTCTACCCGATCAATCCGAGACGCCGACGCGTCATGGGCGCGCTCGCCTACCCCGATCTCGCGTCGGTGCCGGGGCCGATCGACCACGCCCACGTGCTCGTCCCGACGGCCGCGGTGATCGATGCGGTCGCGGCGTGCGGTGCGGCCGGCGTTCCCGTCGCCAGCATCCTTGCGAGCGGGTTCGCCGAGGCCGGCCGAGAGGGAATCCGGCGCCAGGCCCGCCTGATGGAAACCGCGCGCCGCTTCGGCGTGCGCGTTATCGGGCCGAGCTGCCTCGGCGTCGTCGACACAAAGACGCCGCTCGCGCTTACGGCCAACGCGGCGTTCGAGCGCGAGGCGCTTCCCACAGGTCCCCTGATGGTCATCTCGCAAAGCGGAAGCCTCCTCGGCGCGCTCTTGGGCCGGGGTGCGGCGCGCGGCCTCGGGTTCTCGAAGCTGGTCTCGATCGGCAACGAAGCCGACGTGACCGTGGGCGAGTTGGGGGCGGCGTGCGTCGACGATCCCGAAACGGGCGCGTTTCTCCTGTTTCTCGAAACCATCCGCGACCGCGACGCCCTCGCGCGGTTCGCGCGCGCCGCGTTCGCCGTCGGAAAACCGGTGATCGCTTACAAGCTGGGCCGCTCGCGGGCCGGACAGGCGATGGCGGTGACGCACACCGGCGCGCTCGTCGCTTCGGACGCCGCCGTCGACGCCTTCCTCGAAAGCCTGGGCATCATTCGGGTCGACCATTTCGAGGCCTTGCTCGAGGTGGCGCCGCTCGCCATCGGCAGGCGGCCGTGGCGCGGCAAGCGCGCCCGCATCGGCGTGGTCACGACCACCGGCGGCGGCGCCGCCATGGCGGTCGACCGCATGGGTATCCTCGGCCTCGACGTGGCGGCGCCGGCGCCCAAGACCCGAGCGCGGCTTGCGGCGCGCGACATCGATGCGAGCGGCGGCCCAGTGGTCGATCTCACCCTTGCCGGCGCGAGGCCCGACGTGGTGCGAGGCGCGATCGAGGCCATGCTGGATGGGCCCGAGTTCGCAGCCGTCCTCGCCGTGGTCGGATCGTCGGCGAGTTTCAAGCCCGAGCTTGCGGTCAAGCCCATCGCCGAATGTGCAGGCGCATCCACCCCGGTCTGTGCCTTCGTCGTGCCGGAGGCGCCTGAATCGCTCCGACTCCTGGCAGCCGCGGGGATCGCCGCGTTCCGGACGCCTGAATCCTGCGCCGACGCCTTGCGCGCGTTCGTCCATTGGCGCGCGCCGAAACGAGTAACGCCGAGACGGAGATTCGCCGCCGCCGAGGCGCTGCTCGCGTCATACGCGGGCCGTGCGAACGCCGACGAATGGCGCGCCCGCGAAGTGCTGTCTGCGCTCGGGGTTCCGTTCGCGCGCGCCGTGCGCCTCGCGCCCGCGTCGGTGAAGAATGCCAAGCTCCCGTTTCCCTTTCCCGTCGCCGCCAAGATCGTCGCCCCCGACGCCATCCACAAGACCGAGATCGGCGGCGTCGCGCTTGAGATCGCCGACCGCCGGGCCCTGGTCGCGGCGGCAGACGGGATCGTGTCCAGATTTCGCGCGCACACCGGGACCGTCGAGGGTGCCGCGATCCTGGTCGCGCCCATGGTGCGGGGGCTCGCCGAGGTGCTTGTGGGTTACCGGGTGGACGCCCAGGCCGGACCCGTAGTGGTGCTCGGCGCCGGCGGGATCACCGCCGAGCTAGGGGCCGATTTAGCAGTGCGCGTCGCCCCCGTCACCAAGCGGGATGCGCGCGCGATGATCGCCGACGTGGCGAGCCTCGCACCTGTGCGCGGCTTCCGCGGGCTTCCCAAGGGCGACGTTGCCGCGCTTGCCAACGCCATCTCGGCGCTTTCCAACCTCGCCCACCTCGCGGGCGGGCCGATCGTGGAAGCCGAGGTCAATCCGCTGATCGTCAGGGGCGAAGGGGTGGTCGCGGTGGACGCGGTGCTTCGCCTCGCGGGCGACCGAGACCTTCGCTAATCCGCCGTCGCCGCGAGCTTCGTCTGCGCCGCGCCGAAGGGCAGCGCTGAGATGTCGTCTAACTCGTCGATCCGCCAAAGGAGCGCGAGCAGGGTCTCCGCGCGTTCCGCCCCGATCACCGGCGTCACCAGCTCGCGGTACTTGTCCTCGATCTCGGCGTCGCTCAAGGGGTTGTCGGGATCGCCCTTGCGGGTCATGACTTCGGTGCGGTGGCGCGCGCCGTTCGTGGTCTCGATCTCGACGACGGCGCCGCGGCCGTGCGGGAAGCGGGCGTCGGCGTCTTCGTCCACGAAAGTCTCGATTCGGTCCATCAGCGCGCGAAGAGCCGCATCGCGAAGCCGCTCGGGCGTGAACGCGTCCAAGCGCACGCGCCCCGTCAAAAGTGCTGCGGCGACGCAATAAGTCAGGCTGAACTTGGCCTCGAACGCGGTTTTCGGATCGCGGTTTCCGGTCACCTCCAGGGCCTTCGCGTAGGTGCCGACGCGCAACGTCCGGACCTCGTCCGCTGCAATCCCGTGCTCGGCGCTAAGCGCTAGCACCCCGTCGATGGCGGCGTGCGAATGGCCGCAGGCAGAATGGTTCTTCTGGGTGGTGCGGACGATGGTGAAATCCGTCCCCAAACCCTCTAGCGCTTTCTCCCAGTCCACCTCGCCAACCATTGCGGCGGCGAACCCGCGCGCGCCTTCGAGGATGTCGCGCGCACCGGTGACGCCCTTGGCCGCCGCCGCCGCCACCAGCACGCCAGTCTCGGCGGCGCGCCCGGCGTGCAGGGGCTTGCTCATGGAATCGGAGCGGAAAGCCTGTTGCAGCCCGGCGGCGAAGGTGCCGGCGTTGGCGAGCGCGTTCGCCGTCTGCTCAGCATCGAGGCCGAGCACGGCCGCGGCCGCGGCTGCCGCGCCGAAGGTGCCGACGGTTCCGGTGGTGTGCCAGTACTCGTAGTGCGCGGGAGTCACCGCGGCCCCGATCCGGTTGGCGACCTCATAGCCGGCGACAACGGCGCGCAAGAACCGCTCGCCGTTCGATTGCGCGCCTTGGGCCGCGGCGAGGGCCGGCGGAATGACGACGACGCCGGGATGGAAGACGGCGTCGCGGTAGATGTCGTCGAATTCGAGGGTATGCGAGGCGGCGCCGTTGATGAGCGCCGCGTTGCGCACGCTCTGCTTGCGCCCAGACGGCAGCACCATGGCTCGGCCGCCGACGGATTCTGCGAGCAGCGCCTGGGTGAGCAGCGTCGCCGGCGCGACCTCGCCGCCCGGTATGGCGACCGCGAACCAATCGACGACGCAGCGCTTGGCCGCGTGGGCGACGGCGGGCGCGAGCCGCATCGACGGCGCCGCGGCGACGAACTCGGCGAAACGGTCCACGATCACAGCACTCATCCCCCGTGCAAAGGCGTTCGTTCGGGCGGCAATTGTATGCGCGCCCGCCGCGCGCGGCAAAGGCTTGCGCCGCGCACCGCGTCGTGGCCGGGCGTCGTCCCGGCCATCCACGCCTTCACAGGCTCCGCCGTTCTTGAATTTTCTGGATTCCCAGAGCCGATCTCCGTATCGAGCCTTGATGCGGGCACGACTTGTGGAGACGGCCCTGCGAATCCTTGCGATGATGGGAAACGTTCCAAGCTCCGCCCCCGCCGCCTTTCGAGCTCCGCCTTGCCCCCCATCCGCGCAGCGCTCAAGTTCCTGGAAGGTCCGCCCAGCACCCTTCGGGGCATGGGGTTCATGCTGGTCTCGACGCTCTGCGTCACGGGCACCAGCACGATCGTGCGTTACTTGTCGGCGGATTTGCATCCGTTCGAGATGGGGTTCTTCCGGGTGTTCTTCGGGTTCCTGGTGCTTTCGCCGGTCTTCGTCCGCTCCGGCATTCAGCCGCTTCGGACCCGGCGCCTGGGCCTGCACGCGCTCCGCGGCGCGCTTCAGGTCTTTTCGCTTCTCGCGTCGTTCTACGCGATCAGCCTGATCCCGCTCGCCCAGTGGACGGCGCTCAGCTTCACCTCACCTTTGTTTGCCGCCCTTCTTGCGGTCCTAATTCTCGGCGAGGTGGTGGGACTGCGGCGCACCCTTGGCCTCGTTTTCGGGTTCGCCGGCGCCATGGTGATCGTGCGCCCAGGCGTCGCCGACGTAAATCCCGGCGTCATGCTCGCCGTCGCCTCGACGCTGGTATGGGGCAGCGTGCTCGTCGTCATCAAGACGCTCGCGCGCACCGAATCGAGCATGACCATGACCCTTTATACGACGATCTTCGTCACCCCCTTTGCGCTCGCCGCCGCGATCCCGTTTTGGACCTGGCCCGACTGGAACCAGTTGGTCTGGCTGGCGCTGCTGGGCGCCATCGGAAGCCTTCGCCACCTTTCGATCTCCCAGGCGTTCAAGGAGGCGGACGCGACCGCCATCCTACCGCTCGACTTCACCAAGCTGATCTGGGCCGCGATCGTCGGCTACATCGTCTTCGCCGAGGTGCCCGATCTGTGGACCTGGGCGGGCGGGATCATGGTCTTCGCGGCCAGCACCTACGTCGCCTACCGCGAGGCCCACCGCAAGGGAAAGGCGGCCACCCGCACCTGAGGCGACGCAGCGCGCGGGCGGTCTGCGGGTGCGGCTCAGGCCCCTTCGACCGCCATCATCCGGAATTCGGCCGCGCCTTCACGGTGCTTCTTGGCTTCCTGGTATTCGGGCGAGTTGTAGAACGCCTCCACCTGCTCGAGGTTCTCGAACTCGAGGATGACGATGCGGCCGGGCGGCGCCTCGCCTTCCAGCGATAGCGAGCGGCCGCCGCGGGCGATGATCTTGGCGCCGTACTTCTGATGCGCCGCCGGCGCGCGCTTCACGTACTCCTGGTACTGGTCCATATCGGTCACTTCGACAAGGCTGATCATGTAGGCAGGCATCTCGGATTCCTCCGGCTGGGTTGAGCTGAGTTCCCCTTCCTTATGCGCGAAGACGCCGGCGCCCCCAAACGGTTTTTCGCGCGGGCAGGCTCTAAACCCCTTCGACCACCATGATCTGGAGGGTGCCCGCGCCGTCGCGGTACGACTTCGCGTCCTGGTATTCGGGCGAGTGGTAGTACTCCTCGGCCCGCTCCAGGCTTTCGAACTCGATCAGGACGATCCGGGGCGGCGGTGGAGGCCCTTCGAGGCCCAAGTTGCGGCCGCCGCGGGCCAGAATGCGGCCGCCGTACTTGGCGATCGCGGCGGGCGCGCGCTTGGCGTATTCCGAATAGGGCTCGGGATCGGTGACCGTGACCAGGCTGACGAGATAGGCGGGCATGGGCGTCTCCTTCATAACTGGGGGGGGCGCACGACGTCAGGGCCGCAGCACGAGGGTGGCGTCACGGACCTCGTAGCTGGAAAGCCGGTCCAGGAAGCTCATCCCCAGCAGCGAACGCTGCATCGGCACGCCGTTGACGGAAGCCGCCACGTCCGCGACCGAGATCGGGCCGATGCGGATCCGGTCCAGGCGGACCGGCGCGCCGAAGACGACGCCGTTGGCGGTGCGGTAGCGCTTGGTGAACGAAAGCGATTCCAGCGCGAATCCCAGACGCTCGACATCGGCTGGACTGAGCACCACGTCGCTCGCCCCGGTATCGACGAGGAAACGCACGCTCACGCCATCCACCTCGGCCTCGACCACGAAGTGGCCGCCGGCTCGTGCGCGGAATCTGATCTCGCCGCCTTCGACCACGCCGAGCCCGGGGACGAGCTCGCTCAACAGCCTGTCTGCGATCGATTCGAGATCGAAGCGATAGGCGTAGCCCGCGAACAGAAGGGCGCTGAGCCCGAGCCAGACCAGCGTCGCGGTGAGCGCGCGCTTGGCCCGGAAACGCGGATGCAGGACGACCGCGCCGCCGACGAACGCGAGCACCAGGACCCCGTGCACGAGGCTCACGCGTTCTCCGCGCGCGCCCAGCGCGTCCGGAAACCGCCGCCACAGTGCTGCGAGCAGAATGGCGAACACGAGGCCGCCTGCCAGGAACCAGGGCCAACGCGGTCGGAACGAAGTCACGGGACACCGCATGTGGGAGCGAACGGATCGCACCCGAGGCTAACAGAGTT
>JASMAE010000027.1 GCA_030754475.1 Rhodospirillales bacterium | reverse complement strand
GCTTTGCAAGCACCGCAATGGCTTGTTTCCAAAGCCTGGGCACTTTATTTAAAAAAGAACTGGTTTATCACATGGCGATGAGACGGGCATGGACGATCTGACCAAGGCGGAATTTGACGCCAGCGCACTGGACGGCAAGGTGGAGATCACACCACCAAAAGCCCGGCGTGTTCCCCTGGTTTTCGCCTCTCCCCATAGCGGAAATGACTATCCACCTGAATTCCTGGCCGCTTCCAGGCTGGACGCCCTTGCCATCCGCCGTTCGGAAGACAGCTATGTGGATGAGGTTTTTGCGGCGGCACCTGATTATGGAGCCCCCCTGATCAAGGCCTGCTTCCCGCGCGCCTTCGTCGATCCCAACCGCGAGCCCTACGAACTCGATCCCACCATGTACGAGGACGCGCTGCCCGATTACGTGAACGTGCGCTCGCCCAGGGTCGCCGCGGGGCTTGGCACCATCGCCCGGGTCGTGGCCAGCGGCGAGGATATCTATCGCGACAAGCTCCGTTTCCAGGACGCCCGGCACCGCATCGAATCGTTCTACGCCCCCTATCACCGGGCGCTGGCGCGCATGATCGAGAGCACGCGACGGCGATTCGGCGCCTGCATCCTGATCGACTGCCACTCCATGCCGTCGATCGGCGGACCGATGGATGCGGACAAGGGCGCGAACCGTGTCGACATGGTTCTCGGCGACTGTCACGGAACGTCCTGCGCTCCGGCGATCACCGATCGGCTGGCCGAGCGGGCGGGTGCCGAAGGCTTTAGCGTGGTGCGCAACAACCCCTATGCGGGCGGATACACCACCCGTCACTACGGCCGACCCGCCGACGGCGTGCACGCGCTGCAGATCGAGATCAACCGCGAGCTCTACATGGACGAACGCGCGATCGCGCTCGGTCCCGGGCTGGCGACCCTGACGGATCGGATCGAGGGGCTGGTGGAGGCACTCGCGAACATCGATCTTGCGGCCGTCGCCCCACCATGAGGGCGGCGACGCGCGGACCCGACATACGGGTCCGTGACGCCGAGGACGCCGACATGGCGGCGATCGCCGCTCTCTACGCGCATTATGTGCGCACCGGCGCCGCCAGCTTCGAGGAAACCCCGCCCGAAGCCGCCCAGATGGCGAGCCGCCGCGCCGAGGTCATCGAACGCGGGCTTCCCTTCGTGGTCGCCGAAAGCGACGGCGTGATCCTGGGCTTCGCCTACGCCGGACTATTCCGCCACCGGTCCGCGTATCGCTTCACGGTCGAGGATTCGGTTTACGTGGCGCCCGAGGCCCAGGGCCTCGGCGCCGGGCGGAGGATGCTCGGCGAGCTCGTCGAACGCTGCACCCGGGCCGGCTACCGGCAAATGGTGGCGGTCATCGGCGATCCCGAAAACAACGCATCCGTAGCCTTCCATAGCGCCATGGGATTCCGCAGCGTGGGCACCTTCCATGCGATCGGCTTTAAGTTCGGGCGCTGGGTCGACACCGTCGTCATGCAGCGCCCCCTGGGCGCCGGCGCCCTACCCGACCGCTGAGGCCAAAAAAGAGGCCGTGCATAGCACGGCCCAAGTTTTGGGAGGAAACGTGGAAAGATGCGAACATCGGAAAGACGCAGATATCACGTCCGTCTTCCGATGCTGCGATGCACAATATAGTGCATCCGCCATGATATTTCAATGAGAAATTTTTGATTCACGGTGAAATCCGCCACACCCGCGGGCCGAGTTCAGTCGGACAATTCGCTGGCGGCCGCCAAGACCACACAGGACATCGGCGAACAGTTAGCGGAAAAACTGTTGCCATGGGCCAAGAATCCCGAAAGACCCCAAAAAAACCCGCGACGCGATGCATTCTGGCACACCCGTTGCTTCTCTTTAACGAAGTGACGGAACGGCACGGTGGCGTCGGAAAATATGAGGAAAATCTTATTTTGCATCGCGGTAGTGTGGGCTCTGGGCCTCGTTGACGCCGCCCAGGCGGCGCCCAACGCCGCCGAGGAAACCGCCACGAGCCCTTGGGAAGCATGCGCCGGGCAGACCGCGCGCACTGAACGCACCGAAGGGATTCCGCACCGCCTTCTCCACGCAATCGCGCTTGCCGAATCGGGGTGCTGGAACGCCGAACGCAATGCAACAATTGCCTGGCCTTGGACCGTAACCGCAGAAGGACAGGGGCTGTTTTTCCCGACCAAGGCCGAGGCTATCGCCGACGTCGAACATCTGCACGCCCGCGGCGTGCAAAATATCGACGTCGGATGCATGCAGGTGAACCTGCATTATCACGGCGACGCGTTCGACGACCTCAACGAGGCTTTCGACCCGGCGCGCAACGTCGATTACGCGTCGGCGTACCTGAAGCGGATGCACGGGGACCGGCGGTCGTGGCCGGAGGCCGCCGCCGCCTATCATTCGACGACGCCGGAGTTCGCTGGACCCTATCGCGACAAGGTGATGGGCATCTGGAAAACCGAACGGAGCGCTCCGCCGACGCGGGTCGCGACGCGTGAGGTATCGAATGAACGCGCAACACGTCTCCCCGCGCCGCCGAGGACCAAGTTGGTTTCCGGCGCCCCCTCGCCGGTTCCGGGACGCGCCTCGGCGAGCGACATCGACCATGTCCGGACCCACGCGCTCAACGTCCGGTTTCAATTGAAACGCGCGGTCGCGCGCACCCAGGCCACCGCCGAGACTCGCAATCGCGAGCTCGACGCCTGGCGCGAGGCCCGGGTCGGCGGTCTCGGGACCACGCACGTGAGCGCCATGATCCGCGCCGAGGCCCGGCTTCGCGAGACCCAGACGCTTTTCGAACGGGCGGAGAGGACCTTGAACACGGGTCCGGGGTCCGGCACGCGCCCCGGTTTCGCCGCCAAACGCGAGGCCGAGCTCGCGTCTTGGCGCGCACGGATCGCGAGCACAACCGCGGGACTCTGAGCGCGTTCGCCGCCGCGCTTTTGCTTATTCACTTCTGGTAGCCCACCTCTGATATGGTGACGGGCGTGCAACGGCCCTTCACGGCCGTCCCGGCCAAGTAAACCCCGCGATAGGTGGCGAATCGCCATGAGCGATCTTAACCTCGGCGTGATTGGGAACTGTACCTTCGGCGCCCTCATCGATCGCAGGGCCCGGGTGGTCTGGTGCTGCCTTCCGCGTTTCGACGGCGATCCCGTCTTTTGCAGCCTTCTCAACGACCATTCCGGCGATGGTGACGAGGTTGACGAATCCGCGGCCGGCTTCTTCGACGTGGCGGTCGACGGCTTCGTGCGCAGCGAACAACACTACCTGCAAAACTCGGCGATCCTGATCACCACGCTTTACGACAAGGACGACGCCGCCCTCGAGATCGCCGACTTCGCCCCCCGTTTCAAGCGATTGGACCGCAACTTCCGGCCGATGATGATGGTGCGGCACGTGCGGCCGATCCGCGGTCGCCCCCGGGTCCGTGTGCGCCTTCGCCCGGTCGGCAACTACGGCTCGGAGCGGCCGCAAACGACCCGCGGCAGCAATCACATCCGCTACGTCTTTCCCGACTTCACCCTTCGCTGCACGACCGATGCGCCCGTCACCTATGTGACGAACGAGATCTCCTTCGTCCTCGAAGAGCCGTTCACCATTATCTTCGGCGCCGACGAAAGCCTGACGAGCTCGATCGACGAGACCTCGCGCCAGTTCTTCCGCCGAACGCTGGAGTACTGGCGCGAATGGACGCGGTATCTGGCGGTGCCGTTCGAGTGGCAGGATGCTGTCATCCGGGCGGCGATCACCTTGAAGCTGTGCAACTTCGAAGAATCGGGCGCGATAATTGCCGCGATGACCACCTCGATCCCCGAAGCGGCCAACACGCAACGCAATTGGGACTACCGCTACTGTTGGCTGCGTGACGCCTATTTCGTGGTGCAGGCCCTGAACCGGCTGGGCGCCACGCGAACCATGGAGGAGCACCTCAACTACGTCACCAACGTGGTCGCCGGCGCCGAGGATGGTCGCCTCCAGCCCGTCTACGGGGTGGCGCTGGACGCGCGGCTGATCGAAGAGGAGGTCCCGAGCCTCGTGGGGTACCGCTCCATGGGGCCGGTCCGCAAGGGCAACCAAGCCTACGAACACACCCAGCACGACGTTTACGGCAGCGTGATCCTGGCTGCCACGCAGTCTTTTTTCGACGAACGCCTGACCCGGCCCGGCGATCTTCGGCTGTTCCAGCGTCTCGAAGAGGTCGGCTACCGGGCGCTCGAGGTTTTCGACAAACCCGATGCCGGCCTGTGGGAGCTGCGCACGAAGGCCCGCGTGCACACCTATTCCGGCGTCATGTGCTGGGCGGGCGCCGACCGGCTCGCACGCATCGCGGCTCACCTCGGCATGACCGAGCGAGCGATCTTCTGGCGCGAGCGTGCCGGTGTGATGCGCGCACACATCCTGGCGGAGGCGTACGACGAAAAGCGCAACACCCTAGTCGAAAGTTTTGGGGGCAAGGAGATCGACGGCAGCCTTCTTCTCTTGTACGAGCTTCGTTTCATCGAGGCCTCGGATCCGCGCTTCGTGGGCACCGTCAATGAAATTGAACGTCAGTTGCGGCGCGGCAATCACATGCACCGCTACGCCCAAGAGGACGATTTCGGCCGCCCGGAAACCGCCTTCAACGTTTGTACGTTTTGGTACATCGATACCCTGAACGCGCTCGGGCGCGGGGACGAGGCGCGCGAGCTGTTCGAAAACATGCTAAACTGCCGCAATCACCTCGGATTGCTGTCCGAAGATCTCGATCCGGATACGGGCGAACTGTGGGGCAATTACCCCCAGACCTATTCGATGGTCGGGTTGATCAATTCGGCCATGATGCTTAGCAAAAGCTGGAGAGAGGCCTTTTGAGCCGCCTCGTCGTCGTCTCGAACCGCGTCGCCAAGGCCACCGACGGCAAGGGTCGGGCCGGGGGGCTCGCGGTGGCGCTGCAGGACGCGCTCAAGAAGCTCGGGGGGGTCTGGTTCGGTTGGAGCGGAAGCGTCGTCGCCAAGCAGCAGGATAAACCGGAGATCGTGCAGGCGGGCCCCGTCACATACGCCACGCTGGATCTCACGCGAAAGCAATACAACGAATATTACAACGGTTTCGCGAACCGGACCCTGTGGCCGCTGTTCCACTACCGACTCGATCTCGCGGCCTTCAGTCAGCAGAACTATTCCAGCTATCGCGAGGTCAACACCTTGTTCGCGAGCAAGCTCAAACCCTTGCTCAAGAACGACGACCTGATCTGGGTGCATGACTATCACCTCATCCCGCTTGGCGAGGAGCTGCGCCGCGCCGGCGTCACGCAGCCCATGGGCTTCTTCCTGCACACGCCGTTCCCGGCGATGGAGGTCATGACGGTGTTGCCCTCGAACCTCGATCTGGTTCGGGCGCTCTGCGCGTACGACGTGGTCGGATTCCAGACCGAGAACGACCTGCGCGCGTTCCTCGACTACATCGTCAACGAGGCCGGCGGCGGCATCATGGGGAATCACCTGGTGCACGCATTCGGAAATACGCTGCGAGTTGAGATCTTTCCCATCGGCATCGACGTCGAAGAACTGGAAAAGACCGCCCAGGAAGTCGGGCGCGGCAAGGGGTCGCGGCGTATGCGGATCAAGCCCAGCAACCGCACGTGGATCGTCGGCGTCGACCGCCTGGATTACAGCAAGGGGCTGGTTCAGCGCTTCCAATCGTTCGAACGCTTCCTCGAGTCCCACCCGGCCTATCGGGGCGCCGTCACACTGGTGCAAATCGCCCCGCCCTCGCGCTCGGAAGTCATCGAATACCGCGACATCCGCCACACGCTCGAAGGCGAGGCCGGGCGCATCAACGGCCGTTTCGGCGAGTTCGACTGGGTGCCGATCAACTACCTCTCGAAAAGCTACACGCGGATCGAGCTGGTGGGCTTTTACCAGGCGAGCCGGATCGGGCTCGTGACCCCTCTAAGGGACGGTATGAACCTAGTCGCCAAGGAGTACGTCGCCGCGCAGAACCCCGAGGACCCGGGCGTGCTCGTGCTTTCGCGGTTCGCCGGCGCCGCCCGCGAACTCGAAGGCGCGCTGACCGTCAACCCTTACGACGCCGACGGCGTCGCCGACGCCCTCGCCATCGCACTCAAGATGACGATCGAAGAGCGGCTCGAGCGCTGGAACGCAATGATGGACGTCATGCGCGCCAACAACGTGACGGTTTGGCGCGACAATTTCATCGAGACGCTCCGCGGCGCGCCGTACGAAGTCTGACCGTAATGGCGGGTTCCCGCGAGGCGCCGGGCCTCATCGCCGATATCGGCGGAACCAACGTCCGGTTTGCGCTGATCACTGGCCACGGCGAACCCGAGAACGCGCACCTATTGCGGTGCCGAGACTTCGGCGGTCCGGTCGAAGCCGCCGAGAATTATTTGAGCGATCTCGGCGGGCAGCGGCGGCCCGACCGAGCGGCCTTCGCCGTCGCCTCGCCGCTTGCCGGCGATACCGTGACGATGACCAACCATCCGTGGTCGTTCTCCATCGCCGAAACGCGCGAACGCTTGGGGCTCGGGGCACTACGCGTGATCAACGATTTCGCCGCCGTGGCGATGGCGGTGCCGTACTTCAGCGACGCCGATTGCGCGCCCGTCGGCGGGGGGAAGGCGGCGCCGGACGCACCGATCGCGGTCCTCGGACCGGGAACCGGCCTAGGCGTCTCGGCGCTGGTGCCTGCCGGGGGTGATTGGATCGCGCTGAGCACCGAAGGCGGTCACGTGACCATGGCGGCGGCGAATGCGCGCGAAGAAGGCGTGATCGCCCGGCTGCGCCGGACCATGGGGCACGTTTCGGCGGAGCGCGTGATCTCCGGTCCCGGACTCGTGAACCTTTATCAAAGCTTGTGCGAGCTGGACGACGCGCCGCCCGAACCAAACCTTGCGCCCGACGAGATCACAAAGCGCGCCCTCGCCGCCACGTGCCCGCGCGCGGGCGAAGCACTCGAGATTTTCTGCGCCATGCTCGGCACCGTCGCCTCGAACCTTGCGCTCAGCCTCGGCGCCCGCGGCGGCGTCTACATCGCGGGCGGGATCGTGCCCAAGCTGGGCCGCGCGTTCGCCGAATCCGGTTTTCGCGCGCGCTTCGAGGACAAGGGGCGTTTCTCGGACTTCGTCGCCGCCATTCCGACGTTCGTCGTGATCCGCGAGCTGCCGGCCTTCCTCGGCCTCGGGCGGCTGGTCCGGTCGATCTAGAGCGCACTCCGGCCAGATTGGATCAATTTGATGGTGGCAAATCGGATTGTCCGGGCAAGCGCGCCGCGAAGCGCGCACAGACCAGATCGTGGTTGCTCGGTTTCGCCTGGGGCGATCCGCCGACGACGTGATTCTGGCCTATCTTATTGAGATCGAGCGGATAGGCGCGCCTGGATGCAACCGCAGGCGGTTCCAATCAAACGCGATCCGCTTCAGGTGTACGCGCTCTCGATGACTTCGGTGATGGTCACGCCGAGCCGCTCGTCCACAACGATGATCTCTCCGCGCGCGACCAGGCGGTTGTTGACGTAGATATCGATGGACTCCCCCACCTTTCGATCGAGCTCGACGATCGTGCGGCGCCGGAGCCTGAGCAGGTCGCTCACCCGTACGGTGGCGTTCCCCAACACCGTCGACACCTTGACCGGAATCTCATAGACCGCCTCGCCCGTGCCTTGGTTCTCGGCCACCGGCG
>JASMAE010000026.1 GCA_030754475.1 Rhodospirillales bacterium | reverse complement strand
GCGGCGGCGCTGTCAGCGGCGGGCGAGATATTCCTCGAGATGATGGCCGCCGAGCGGGGCGCGGCGGCCAATACCGTGGACTCCTACCGGCGCGATCTCCTCGACTTCGCGCGCTTCATGGTAACCCGCGGACGCGCCATCGAAGACGCCGATGCGCGCGTCGTGCGCCTTTACCTCGAGCGACTCTCGCGCGCCGGAATGACGCCCGCGACAATTGCCAGGCGCCTGTCCGCCCTCGCGCAGTTTTTCGGCTTCCTGGTTGCCGACGGCCGCCGCGACGACGATCCGATGTCGACCCTCGACCGGCCGCGGCAGACGCGCGGTTTGCCAAGGCCGCTGTCCGAAAGCGAAGTGGACTCGTTGCTCGCGGCGGCGCATCGCCGCGCGGGTCCCGAGGGCCTGCGGCTGGCGGCGCTCGTGGAGATATTGTATGCAACCGGACTTCGCGCGACCGAGCTCGTCAGTCTGCCGCTGTCGGCCGTCGCGCGCGACGCCGAAACCCTGGTCGTGACCGGCAAGGGCGGAAAGGAGCGCATGGTTCCCCTGACCGAGGCGGCCCGGGCAACGACCGCCGCCTATCTGGGGGTGCGCGATCGCTTCCTCACGACCCGCGCGGGGGGGCCTGCGAATCGCTGGCTGTTTCCTTCGCGTTCGCGCCAAGGCCACCTGACGCGGGTCCGTTTCTCGCAGCTCCTCAAGGATCTCGCCGGCGAAGCCGGCTTGGACGCGCGCAAGGTCTCGCCACACGTACTCCGCCATTCCTTTGCCAGCCATCTGCTGGCGCATGGCGCCGATCTGCGCTCACTCCAGCAGATGATGGGTCACGCCGACATCACCACGACGCAGATCTACACCCGGGTTCTCGACGAACGTCTGGTCGAACTCGTCGAGACTTCGCATCCGCTCGCCGCATCGAACGTGCGCGGTTAGAACGAATCAATGCGCAACTTCCTCGATTTCGAAAAGCCGATCGCGGCCCTCGAAGGTCAAATCGAGGAGCTCAAGCGCGGCGATAATGGCGACGCCGAGACCGACTGGGACGAGCTCGCGCGCCTTCAGTCGAGGCTCGAAAAGATGCTCGGCCAGACTTACGCCAAGCTCACGCCCTGGCAGACAACCCAGGTCGCGCGCCACCCCGACCGGCCCCACATGCTCGATTACGTCCGTGCGCTCGTCGAAGACTTCACTCTCCTCGCCGGTGACCGAACCTTTGCCGAGGACCGGGCCGTGATCGGCGGATTGGGACGGTTTCGCGGTCGCAGTTGCGTGATCATCGGCCACGAAAAGGGAGCCGACACGGAATCGCGGATTCGCCACAATTTCGGGATGGCCCGCCCCGAGGGATACCGCAAGGCCCAGCGCCTCATGCGGCTCGGCCACCGCTTCGGCCTGCCGGTGATCACCATGGTGGACACGGCCGGCGCCTATCCCGGCGTCGACGCCGAGGAGCGCGGCCAAGCCGCGGCCATCGCCGGCAGCATCCAGGTCTGTCTCGATATCGAGGTGCCGCTGATCAGCGTCATTCTGGGCGAAGGAGGCTCGGGTGGCGCGATCGCGCTGGCCGCCGCCAATACGGTGATGATGCTGGAGCACGCCGTCTATTCGGTGATCTCGCCCGAAGGCTGCGCGTCCATCCTGTGGCGCGACGGCGAGCCGGTTCAAGAGGCGGCGGAGGCCCTGAAGCTGACCGCGAGTGACCTTCTCGCGCTTGGCGTAATCGACACGATCATCGCCGAGCCCCTCGGCGGCGCCCATCGCGACGGTTCGGCGACAATCGCCGCCGTCGGCGAGGCGCTCGAAAACGCTCTCGAGTCGTTGGCCGCGCTCAGCGGTCCTGCCCTCAAGGCGACGCGGCGCGAGAAGTTCCTGGCGATGGGAAAGAACGGGCTCGACTGACGCGTTGCTGGGGCGGTCAGTCGACTGTGAAGAAAGGCCCTCGCCCGCGCGGAAGCCGCACTTTTCTTCAATGTTTACAATGAGAAAGACAGGCTCGGGACGGTCCGGCGCGCGGCTTTTGCTTGTTCTCCTTTGCAATGATTTGCCGACGAAGGGCGCAAATCCTTGCGAAGGCTTCCGACACGCCGAATGGCGTGGTCGGAAGAAGAATGTTAAATCGGCCTGCCGCGCCGCCTCAAGGGCCGATTTGGCCGTACTCACACCGGGAAAAAGTATACCGAGCCAAAGGCGAGGGACTTTTTCACGACCGTCCGGTCAGTGCGCCGGCGCGGCCTCTGCCGCGGGTGGGTTGGTGTCCTCCTCGGCGACCGCCTCCCAGACGTTGCCCGGCTGCACGTTGCCGTAGCCGAGCGCGCGCGGGATTACCGAGACCGAGGGCGCCTTGATCGTCCGCACCTTGATGGCCGCCTCGCGGATCGGAATCCTCCAGGGCGGGTCGCGTTGGGCGAGGGCCTAGGCCACGAGCGCGATGCCGAAGACAACCGGAGGGACGAAGAGAAGCCGTCTCAAGACCATGCGCGTGGCGGGTGTCATGGTGTGCGCGCGCCCTTCGCGCCCTCTGGCTTCGGCTTGAACACCGAGATCATGAGCGGGCTCCAAAGCGGCGGCGTGTCGGTCAAGAGCCGCGAGAGGAACCCGTGCAGCCGATCTTCGGTGAAGCGGCGAAACCGGCTGCCGCGCCGCTCGGGCACCAGGGCCACGGTGTCGAACCCGGCCGCGATTCCGAGTTGACGCAGGTTCCCGGGCGCGAAGGCGGTCTTGTGGGTCAAGTCCGCGTATTGGTGCTGCGCGGCCCAGGGCGACGCCATGTTGGGAACCCGCACGGTGACCAATGCGTCTTGGGCGAGTACGGTTTTGATGCGCTCGAGCAGCGCGACACCCTCGTACGCCGAGAAATGCTCGAGCACGTCGAGCAGGAACACCCGGTCGAACGGGCCGTCGTCGCCGCAATCTGTGATGCGAACGCGGGCGGAAAGCTCGTCCGGCAGGTACCCGAGCACCTTGGGGTCGAGGTCAATTCCGACGAAGCGACGCGCGCCCTTGTGGTGCAGGTATTTCAGGAACTGTCCGGTTCCGCAGCCGATCTCGAGGAACGACATTCCGGCGTCGCATTGCGCGGGTCCCCAGAACTCGCGGTCCATCCAGCGGACGTGTTTTCCGCGCAAATCGGGCGACGCGTAGTTCTTGTACTCGTCGTAGACCGCGTAGAAGTCCTCAGGTTTGTCGAAGCTCACGATCCCGTTCCTCAAGCGACCTGATCTTCGGAACTATGGCCGACGCCGCCGAGCGGTCAACACATTTGGGATTGCGCGGGTTCTCAAGGCCGTCCCCACGGCGCATCGCCGCGCAAGAAGCCTCGCGCCGCGCGGGCCTTGGCGAGGTTGCTGAGACACTTGCGCGGCCGAAGGGTCGCGAGTCCGACCAGTGCCTCGCGCGCGAACCGGCGTACGAACCGGCGGGCTTCGTTCTTGGCCTCCGCCTCGCCTCCGTGTTTGCGCTCGCAATGAAGGTGGCCCCAGGTCATGTTCCAGTCCTTGCGCAGCCGTGTGCGTAAGCTGACGCCCTCGGACGCACCGCCCAGGTGTCGCGCCCGGGCGCTCGGGTCGACGATAAGGCCGTAGCCCGCCCGCGTCGCCCTGAGCGAGATGTCGGCGTCCTCGGCATAGAGGAAGAAGCTTTCGTCGAAGCCGCCGATGGCGCGGAACGCCCGGGTCCGCCACAGAACCACGGCGCCCGTCAGGAACCAGGTGCAGAACGGTCCCGACGGGACGTGCGCGATCTTGTGGTGGTTGCGCTCCCAGGCATGCATGACGTCGAGTTCCATGTCGCCGCGCCGGTTGGTGAGAAGCGGCGCGATCGCGATCGCGTCGGGGAACGAATCCGCCGTGGCGATCAAGCGCTCTACGCACCCCGGCGCGACTTCGGCGTCCGGGTTGAGGTGCAGGACATATTCGGTCTCGGCCGCGGCGAATCCCAGGTTGCTCGCCCAGGCGAGGCCGTGGTCCTCGGTATTGTGGATGATGCTGGCGCAAGCGTGCAGCGCCGTCGCCGCTTCGGCGGTCCCGTCGGTGCTGAGCGTATCGACGATTACGACGCGGGGCGCTTCCGTGAGCGCGCCGAGCGAGGCGGGTAGGATGTAGCGCGAGTTGTGGACGACCATCACCACGGTGACCCGTTGCCACGGGTCCGCCGTGCTTGCCACCGCCGGTTCGGTCATCGCTCGTCCTCGGTCCCGGCCGGCGCGACGCCTCAATTCGCGGCGCCGTGGCAGTGCTTGTATTTCTTGCCGGACCCGCAGGGGCACGGCGCGTTGCGCGGGACCCGCCCCCAGGTCGCGGGTTCGAGGGGGTCGACGACGGCGGAGCGCGCCCTGACGCGCACCGGCGCTTGCCCCGACCGGGGCTCTCGGTCAGGAACGGCTCCGGCTCCGGCGAAGGCTGGATCCTCGCGGGTCTCGACCACATCGGTGCGCGGGCGTTGCAACGCCAAACCCTCGGCCGGGTCGATCTGCAGCTCGAAATGCGAGAGCACGGTAATCACCCGTTCGCGCAAGCCCATCAGCATGGATTCGAACAGATTGAACGCCTCTCTCTTGTATTCGTTCAAGGGGTCGCGCTGCCCGTAGGCGCGCAGCCCGATGCCCTGGCGCAGGTGGTCAAGGGTCAGCAGATGCTCTTTCCAAACCTGATCGAGGATCTGGAGGAGGAGGCTTTTCTCCACCATTCGCACGACCTCGGCGCCGTAGTTGGCGGCCTTTTGCGCCATCCTGCGCTCGACCGCGTCGGCCAAGCGCTCGCGGATCTCGGCGTCGGCGATTCCTTCCTCGCGGGCCCAGTCGGCCACGGGCAGATCGAGCCCGAACATCCGCATCGCCTCTTCGTGCAGCGCGCCCGTGTTCCACTGCTCGGGATACGCCTTCTCAGGGATGCAGCGCGCCACCATGTCGTCGAGCACCTCGTGGCGCATGTCGGACACGGTCGCCGAAATGTCGTCGGCGTCCATCAGCTCCTTGCGCTGTTCGTAGATGACCTTGCGTTGGTCGTTCATGACGTCGTCGAACTTCAAGAGGTTCTTGCGGATCTCGAAGTTGCGCGCCTCGACCTTCTGCTGCGCCTTCTCGAGCGCCTTGTTCACCCACGGATGGACGATGGCCTCGCCGTCTTCGAGCCCGAGCTTCCGGAGCATGCCGTCGATGCGCTCGGAGCCGAAGATGCGCATGAGGTCGTCCTCGAGCGACAGGAAAAACTTCGAAGCCCCCGGATCGCCCTGGCGGCCCGAACGGCCGCGCAACTGGTTGTCGATGCGTCGGCTCTCGTGCCGTTCGGTGCAGATGATGACGAGCCCGCCGGCCTCGATCACCTTGCGCTTGTCCTGGGCGACCTCTTCGCGGATACGGTCCGTGCGCTTGGCGCGCTCCGCCTCGTCGTCGATCCCTTCCAGTTCCTGGCGGACGCGCATATCGGAGTTGCCGCCGAGCTGGATGTCGGTTCCGCGCCCGGCCATGTTGGTGGCGATGGTGATGGCGCCCGAAACGCCAGCCTGGATGATGATGGAGGCCTCTTGTTCGTGGAAGCGGGCGTTGAGGACCTGGTGCGGGACCTTGCTCTTCTTCAGAAGCCGCGAGAGATGCTCGGACTTCTCGATCGAGACCGTGCCGACCAGGGCGGGCTGGCCGCGGTCGCGGCATTCCCCGATGAATTCGAGGATGGCGTCGTATTTCTCGTTCGCCGTTCGATAGACCTCGTCGTCCATGTCGTCGCGGATGCACGGCAGGTCCGTCGGGATATCGATGACTTCCAGTTTGTAGATCTCCGAAAACTCGCCGGCCTCGGTCATGGCGGTGCCGGTCATGCCCGCGAGCTTGGGGAAGAGGCGGAAATAGTTCTGAAAGGTGATGGAGGCCAGGGTCTGGTTTTCCA
>JASMAE010000025.1 GCA_030754475.1 Rhodospirillales bacterium | reverse complement strand
GGCGCTCAAGCGACGGCGCCGGGGTTCCGTCATCCGACTGTCGTTCAACGCCGGAATCTCCGACGAACTCAAGGAACTTGTCATCGAGGAGCTCGGCGTCGATACCAATGACGTCTTTCTTCAGGACGGCCTTCTTGGATTGGCCGACACCTCGCAACTCATCGTCGGCGAGCGGCCCAAGCTGGTTTTCGACCGCTTCAGTCCTCGATTTCCCGAACGCGTGCGCGATTTCGGCGGCGACGTGTTCGCCGCGATTCGCAACAAGGATTTCGTGGTTCACCACCCGTACGAAAGCTTCGACGTGGTGGCCCAATTCGTCAGTCAGGCCGCGCAGGACCCGGCCGTGGTGGCGATCAAGCAGACCCTTTATCGAACGAGTGAGGATTCGCCGATCGTCAAGGCGTTGATCGAGGCGGCCGAGGCCGGAAAGTCCGTTACCGCCCTTGTCGAGCTCAAGGCGCGTTTCGACGAAGAGGCCAACATCCGTTGGGCGCGCGATCTCGAGAAGGCTGGGGCCCAGGTCGTCTTCGGCTTTATCGACAAGAAGATCCACGCCAAGGTGAACCTGGTGGTCCGCCGCGAGGGATCCAGACTGCGCTCGTTCGCCCATTTCGGCACCGGCAACTACCATCCGGTGACCGCGAAGATCTACACGGACCTTTCGTTTTTCACCTGCGATCCGGCGCTGTGCCGGGACGCGGCGAAGATCATCAACTTTATGACCGGCTATGCGACGCCGACGTCGCTCGAGAAGCTCTCGTTAAGTCCGTTGACGCTGCGCTCGAAGTTGCTTGATTTGATCGGCAAGGAGATCGAGCACGCGCGCGCCGGCCGGCCGGCCGGAATCTGGGCGAAGATGAACTCGCTCGTCGATGCGACCGTCATCGACACGCTCTACGACGCGTCGCAGGCGGGCGTCGAGATTGATCTGATCATTCGCGGGGTCTGTTGCCTTCGTCCCGGCGTTCCGGGTCTTTCCGAGAACATTCGCGTGAAAAGCATCCTCGGGCGCTTTCTCGAGCATTCGCGAATCATGGCGTTCGGAAACGGCCACCGGCTGCCGTCGCGTCACGCCAAGGTGTTCATATCGTCAGCGGACTGGATGCCGCGCAACCTTGACTGGCGGGTCGAGATCATGATTCCGATCGAGAATCCGACCGTACACCAGCAGGTCCTCGAGCAGATCATGGTGGCCAACCTGAACGACGCGACGCAATCGTGGACCCTCGGCGGCGATGGCGAATACACCCGCGTCCTCGCGAAACCGGGGGACTTCTCCGCCCACCTCTATTTCATGACCAACCCCAGCCTGTCGGGACGTGGTAGCGCACTGAAGGAAAGTCAGAAGCGGACTCCGCGACTCGTTCTCAAAAAAACCTGACGCATGCAACTCAACCGGATCGACGCGGCCGTTCTCGCCGAGGACGAGGCCGCCCCGACCCCTCTGGTCGCGGTGATCGACCTGGGGTCGAACTCGATTCGCCTGGTCGTCTTCAGCGAAGAGGTTCGCGTCCCGTTTCCCCTGTTCAACGAAAAAGTCGTTTGCGGCCTCGGTCGCGGCGTTCGCTCGACGGGTCGGCTCGATCGCGACGGCGTCAGGGCGGCACACGACGCGCTCGCCCGCTACGTTGGCCTGGCGCGCGCGATGAACGTCTCGCGGCTCGACGTCCTGGCAACCGCGGCCGTGCGCGAGGCGGACGACGGTCCGGCCTTCGTCGCCGATCTGGAGAGGCGTTTCGATATCCGCGTCCAGGTCCTATCCGGACCCGAGGAATCGCGCCTCGCCGCGAGGGGCGTCGCGGCCGTGCGGACAAATGCGGACGGCCTCATGGGGGATCTCGGCGGCGGCAGCCTCGATCTGGTCATGCTCGATGGGGGAGAGTTGGGCGCCGACGCCTCGCTCCCGCTGGGGCATTTGTGGCTGACCGAGGTTTCCGGCGGCGACCGCGAGGCGGCGCGCAAGATCATCGACAAAGCCCTGGCGGCGATAGGGTGGCTGGGCGACGCCCAGGGTCGCAGTCTTTTCGCCGTTGGCGGCGCGTGGCGGACGCTCGCCGGCGTCTCCATCAGCCAGTCCGGCCATCCCTTGCACGTCATCGACGAGTATACCCTTGGCGCGCGCGAAGCCGCCGATCTGGCCCACGCGATCGCGCGTCTGAGCCGGACGACGATCGAGCGGATTGCGGGCGTGTCCCGTGGCCGGCGCGACACGCTCGCGTATTCGGCCCTGATCATGGAGCGGCTCTTGCACGCGGCCCGACCGAGACGCGTGGTCTTCTGCGCAGGCGGGATGCGAGAGGGCCGGTTCTTC
>JASMAE010000024.1 GCA_030754475.1 Rhodospirillales bacterium | reverse complement strand
CGGCCGCGCCGGCACGCGAACCCGCGCCCCTCACCGCGCGCGCCGTCAATCCACGCCCGCACGCACGCGTTTCAGTGGGGGAAGAAACGATTGTCCGACCCGCCGGCGCGGCGCCACCAAGCGCGGCCCACGACCCCTTCGATCCGGAGATCGCGCCGGTAGGTGCGGTCCTACCCGTTATCGGCCCGGTCCGAGGTCTCGGATCGCCGGCCACGGCGAGCGCTCCCGCAACTGCCGGGCCGGGCCTCGACGAAACCCGCCCGCAGTCCCGGGCGATGCCGACCGAGATCGCCGAGATTCCGCCCGAGCCAGCCGAACGATCCGGCCCGACCGCCCAGGAGCCGGGCGATCCGGCGCCTTCGCCCGCGGCGAAGAAGGGATTCTTCAGGCGCTTGGTCGATCGTCTGGTTCCCGGCAAGGCTGAGCCCGAAGCGGGTACGCCGCCCGCCGCCGCGTCTTCGCGCGCCACCCCGTCGGTCTCGGACGCAGCCCCGGAACTCTCGGAGCCGCCGCCGGTGCCACCCGTTGACGTCGCTCCGTCCACGACGTCCCAACCCGCGACGGCCGCAATCGAGCTCGCGCCGGCGCGCGCCGCCAAACTACGTCCGCCCGCGCCGGTTTCTGCGGGGGACGAAACGGTTTTCCGCCCCGCCGGCGAGGCGCCACCGAGCGCGGCCCGCGACTCCTTTGATCCGGAGGTCGCGCCGGTTGGCGCGGTCCTGCCCATCATCGGTCCGGTCCGAGGCCCCGAATCGCCGGCCACGGCATCCACCCCGGCGATTGCCGGTCGCGGCCTCAACGAAACCCGCCCGCCGGCGCAGCCCGTTGACATCGCATCGCTGCCGGCGCTCGAACCCGAGACCGCCGCAATCCTGCCCGCGCCGGCATTGCACTCGGGACCGCCGGCGGACGAGCCGATGCCGACGATCGCGCGCGCCGAAGCGCCGCCCGCCACGAGCGCCATGGAGGAGGAGGCGGTGCCGGAACCTGTCGATCCGGCGCCTTCGCCTGCGGCGGAGAGGGGATTCTTCAGGCGCTTCTTCGACCGTTTGGTTCCCGGCGAGGCCGGGTCCGGAACGGGCACGCCGCCCGAAGCCGCGCCTTCGCCCGCGACGCCGTCGGTCTCGGACGCAACCCGGGCGGACTCGGAGCCCGCCCCGCCGACGCCGCCCGTTGACGTCGCACCGCTGCCGGCACTCGAACCCGAAACCGCTGTAATTCCGCCGGTGCCGGCGTTGCAGCCGGGGCCGCCCGCGGAAGAGCCGACGCCGACGATCGCGCGCGCCGAAGCGCCGCCCGCCGCGAACACCATTGACGCGACGCCGGTGCCGGCGCTCGAACCCGAGACCGCCGCTATCGCGCCCACGTTGGCTTTGCAGTCGGGACCACCGGGGAACGAGCCCATCCCCGCGATCGCGCGCGCCGAAGCGCCGCCCGCCGCAAACACCGTTGAGGCGACGCCGGTGCCTGCGCTCGAACCCGAGATCGCCGCTATCGCGCCCACGTTGGCGTTGCAGTCGGGATCACCGGGGGACGAGCCGACGCCGACGATCGCGCGCGCCGAAGCGCCGCCCGCCACGAGGGCCATGGTAGGGATGCCGGTTCCGGAAACTGTCGATCCGGAGCCTTCGCCTGCGGCGGAGAAGGGATTCTTCCGGCGCTTCATCGACCGTCTGAGTTCCGGCGATGCCGGGTCCGAAGCGGGCACGCCGTCCGACACCGCGCCTTCGCCCGCGCCGGCGTCGGTCTCCGACGCAGCCCCGAAGGACTCCGAGCCCGTCCCGCCGACACCGCCCGTTGACGTCGCACCGCTGCCGGCGCTCGAGCCCGAGACCGCCGTCATCCCGCCCGTGCCGGCGTTGCCGTCGGGGCCGCCGCCGGATGAGTCCGTCCCCGCGCCTGCGCTCGCCGAAGCGCCGCTTGAGAAACCGACGACATCGCCATCGACGGTCCCGGAATCGCCCCCTTTCGAGACGGCGCCCCCGGGCGAGTTTATCGAGACCGCCTCGGCGGCTGATCCGGTCGATCCGTTCGATCCGAACGAAGCACCACCGGGCGCCGAACTACCGATCATCAGCGGGACCTTCGCCCCCGGTACGACGGCCGAAGCGGTTCCGCCACCGCCTTTGCCCATCGCGCCGCCAGCGCCGCCGACCGCGATAGCGTCCGCGCCCCCCTCGCCGCCGGTCGCAGGACCGGATGTTACCGCCTCAGCCGCGCCTTCGCTGGCCAAGGCCGCGACGAGCACCGACACGGCGGCCGGGCCGACGATCGATGCGGCTACGCCCGAAACCCCGCGAGCGAGTGCGCCGGTGAAGGGAATCGGCGAGGAGAAGCCGCGTCCCGGCCCCCTCGGGCGCCTCTACGAAGCGGTCGAAGGCCTGTTCGGCGCCTCCACGGAATCCGAAGAACGGCCGGAGCCTCGGCAAGCCACGATCGAGACCGCGAGCCTGACGAAAGAGCGGGACGAAGCGACGGACGCCGAGCCCGGTGAGCCGCCCGAGCGCTACCTCAAGGGCGTGCCGCTCACGATCGCTGATGACTTCGGGATCGGAGCGCGGAAGTTCCCGCAAACGCCTGTGGCCCATGCCCCCGAGAACTGCGTCAGAAAGCAGCGAGGAACGATACTCTTCTGCGTCGAGCCGGTGACCTGGCCAGGGAACATCGAGGAACACTTCGCGGTCTCGACCTTCTTCTATCGCGGCACGAGCGCCATTGTGCGCTACGATGAGGGCGAGTCGCGTTACATCTACGCTCTGTTCTCCACCGACGGATTCGAAGCCGTCGGCGCCCATTTCGAGGCGCGCTACGGGCCCCCAACGTCGACCGTGCACCGTCGCGTTACGTTGATGGCGGCGCCGCGAATGACCAGCCCGGCGATGATCTGGAAAAGCGTCGACGCAACCAGCGGCGTCGTCACCACGCTCGAGGTGCGCAAGTACGACGACAGCCGCGGAGGGTTCGCCGACGTCCGCCACGGCGCTCTCCTGCTGCGGAGCGACGGAACCGAGCCGATCTTTCCGCGGCTCTCGACCCTTGAGTTGATGGTTCTCAAGTGAGGACCGATCAGTACCGACCCAAAAACGCGTTGAGCGCGAGCATCAGCAGCCGGCTCGGCGGCGAGGCGCGGACGTGGGCTTCGAAGGGCTCGTGGTGCGCCGCCCGCAGCTTGCCGAGATATCCCTCGGCCAACGTCGCCGGAAGAAGGACGGGGAGCGCCCGGCGCGGCACCTGGGCGCGCAACCGCCGGGCGCCGGCGAGGTGCCCAGCGGCGAGGTCGCACAGCTCCGACACCACGTCGGCAAGCCCGGGAACGAACCGCCCGCGAAGGAGGGCGTCGATGTCGAGCGCCCCGTGGCGGCACGAAACCGCGGGCAGATAGACGCGCGCTCTCGCGGCATGGAAGGGGATTGCGCGCACCAACCCCGTGATCGCCCAGGCGATACCGACGTGGCGGGCGGCCTCGATTGCGGCGTCGCCACCGACGCCGAGGACCTCGAGACCGAGGCACGAAACGGGAGCCGAGATCCCTTCTGCGTAACGTATCAGCGCGTCCGTGTCCGCTGGCGGATCGCCGGAAAGCTCGGCGCCGCGCCCATCCAGAAGGCGTTCGAAGTGCGACCGGGACAATGCGAACCGGCGGACCGTTTCGGAAAGTGCGATCGCCACCGGGTGACCGGGCGGATCGCCCGCGAAGACACCGGCCATCGCGTCTCGCCACCACTGAAGACGGATCTCTCCCGCAAGCGGCTCGCGGACCGTGTCTGCGATGCGGGCGATTTCGTGATTGAAGGCGTAGACCGCGAACAACCCCTCGCGTGCGTCGGGCCCGGCGAACAAAGCGCAATGGAAACGGCCCCGGTCGTGCCTTTTCACTTCGCTCGCGCAATGAGAGGATTTCGCCGCCATCACTGGTGGCGCGCAGGCCCAGTCCGTCGCGCGACGCCGGCGTCCGCGCCGGGCACCGGAACCGACCCATGGTGACAACGCGCGATCGCCGCGAGGCGTATCGGACGTTCGCGCCGCCGCTCGACTCGGCGCTCGGCTGGCGTCTCGTTGACGCCGACGTGCGCGCCGGGGTCGCGACGTTTTCCGATTTCGTCGAACGGGCGTTCGCGATCGCCTTCGACCAAGCCGCAAGTCCCGACGAACGCCGCAACGTCCTTTCCCACCTCGACGAAACGATGCGGGTCGGATCCGCGGGTCAGCGCGGCACGCGGGCCGTTGACGCGTCCGCCGACGCGGAGAGGGTCGCATCGACGCGGCGAATCCTCGACGACGACAGCCTGTCGTTGGATCTCGCCGCGCACGTGCTTCAAGCGGCGATGAAGACGGCGCTGGGCATTCGTATCCAAAACTGGAGCGAGCTTTTGCTCTATTGCCGCTACGCCGCGCACCCCAAAGCACAGGTTCTCCTCGCATTGGCGGGCGAGACGGACGAACGCGCGCGCCACGCCGCGAACGCGCTCGTCTCGGCCGGGTTCATCGTTCATAGCGTCTTGAACTTCCGCCGCGATTTCGGAGTCTCGGGGCGGTTGCTCCTGCCCGAGGACTGGTTTCGCCAGGAGGGCATCGCGCCCGAGGTCCTGGCGCGCCCCGAACCCTCGCCCGCCGCGCAGGCCGTGCTCGGCCACGCCGCCAGCGGCGTCCATCGACTGCTCGCGGACGCCCGTCCCTTGGCCCGCGTCATCCGTAACCGGGGACTTCGCGCCGAGCTCGTCTCGAGCGCGTGCCTTACGGCTCACATAGCGTCGCATTTCCGAGACCCCCGCGCGCTTGCCGCCGAGGCGCGCCCCAGTGCCTTCACGCGCGGGCGCTGTGCGGCCTTCGGCCTCGTCCGCGGGTTCCTGGTCAATCGCTAGATATTGGAGGAATATCGACGACATCCTCGATATCTCGTAGTTTTACGGATAGCGACTGCGACAGATTCGCAGTCGGGATGGCTTGAATTCGGTCGATGTTCGAGTACCATGCGCGCCGAAACCGCATGGCAATGGAGGGGGCGAACATGAAGAATCCGCTCGATTCGTTGATGGGAACCACCGTTTTGGGGGTCGTCATCACGATCTTTCACATCATCTACATGGCGAACATGGTGGGCGGCGGAACCGCCAGTTAGAGTCAGCTCGAAGGAGGGAAACATCGCATGGATTATTTCGATCACGGCTGGTGGACGTTCCTGTTCCGCTGGTTCCACGTCATCAGCGGCGTAATGTGGGTCGGTCTGCTCTGGTATTTCAATTTCGTCCAGACGCCGGCCATGCCGAACATCCCCGCGGACCAAAAGCCGGCGATCACCGGTCA
>JASMAE010000023.1 GCA_030754475.1 Rhodospirillales bacterium | reverse complement strand
GTTGCCATCAAGGAAAGCTCGGGCGATTTCAACAACTTCTACAAGACCTTGCAGGTGGCCGGCGACCGCCTCCACGTCATCTTGGGCCCGACCACGCTTTACGGCGCCGCGGCGTTTGCGCTGGGGGCGCCCGGCTACGTGGACACATCGCCCAACTTCTGGGGCGCGGAAGCGGTCGAGTTCTTCTACGCTGCCAAGAACGGCGACATGGACCGCGCGCTCGAGCTTCAAAGGAAGGCGCTCGGGATTCGCGAGCTCGTCATCGGCAACGGCCGCAACATGTACTGTTCCACCAAGGCGATCATGAACATGTTGGGTCTGCCGGGCGGCTATCCGCGGCTGCCGCTCAGGCCCTTGGGCGAGCCGCATCTGACGGAGCTAAGAAAAGGCATCGAGAGCCTGGGTTTCGCGAAGCCGGAAGCGGCCGCCGCCCAATAGGTTGCGCCCGGCCTCGCCCGGGGCCCCGCGACGAACGCCGATCGAAGTAGCGAGGAGGACCGAATGGACAAGAACTCAGTCGACTGGCACGGACCGAACGTCGCGCTGGCGACACCCTTTGACGCCGCCGGCGAAATCGACGAGGCGGCGTTTCGCGAAAACGTCGAGTTGTGCGTGCAAAACGGCGTTACCGGGCTGCTGGTCTCGGGCTGCACGGGCGAGTTCTGGGCGCTTACCAAGGACGAGCGCAAGCGCCTTTTCAAGCTTTGCGTTGACGCGGCGGCCGGGCGCGTTCCCGTGATCGGCGGCACCGGCGCCATTCGCACCCCGGACGTGATTGAGCTCACCGAAGCGGCCAAGGACGCGGGCTGTTCTGGCGCGATGGTCTTGCCGCCCTTCTTCGTCAAGCCCAGCTTCGCCGACATCGTCGCCCACTACCAAGCGGTCTCGGACGCGGTCGAGATACCGATCCTGCTCTACAACATCCCGTCCGCGGCCGTGAACGAGCTGACGCCCGAGCTGACCGCGCGGCTCGCCGACATCGACAACGTGGTGGCGATCAAGGAAAGTTCCTTCGATCTCAACGTCTTGTACCGCACCATCGTCTTGGCCGGCGATCGCATCCGGGTCTTCGGGTTGGGACTTCCCGGCCTATTGGTTGGGACCTGGGGGTCCTTCGGCGTCAACGCCCAGTATTGGGATTCGCAGTCTTGCGATTTGTACTTCGCCTACAAGCGGGGCGATATGGAGCGCGCGCGGGCGCTTCAGGACAAGTCGGACGCGCTGCGAGACGCGATCTCGGCGCCGGATCGCAACGCTTACGTCGCCATCAAGTCGGCCATGAACCTGTTCGACCGACCGGGCGGGTACCCGCGCCTGCCGTTGCGGCCGTTGAACGACGCCGATCTGGCGGACATGCGCGCTGGCATGGAGCGGTTGGGCGTACAGCCGCCCGATCGAGTGCGCGCGGCGGTCGCCGAGTAGGCGGCGTCGAGGCAAGGAACCGGTCCCATGGACAAGAATTCGGTCGACTGGCACGGCTCGTGGGTCGCGCTGGTCACGCCGTTCGAGGCGGACGGCGCCATCGACGAAGCGGGATTCGCGCGCAACGTCGATCTTTGCATCCGGGGCGGCGTCAACGGCGTCCTGGTTTCCGGCTGCACGGGCGAGTTCTGGGCGCTGAGCGACGCCGAGCGCGTGCGCCTGTTCGCACTCTGCGTCGAGGCCGCGGCCGGCCGGGTGCCCGTAATCGGCGGCACCGGCGCCATCCGGACTGCGGACGTAATCGCGATGAGCGGGGCGGCCAAGGACGCGGGCTGCGCGGGCGTGATGGTGATGCCGCCGTTCTTCGTGAAGCCTAGCGCGGACGACATCGTCGCCCATTACGAGGCGATCTCCGGCGCGGTCGAGATCCCGATCCTTTTGTACAACATCCCCGCCAACAACGTGAACCCGTTGACGCCGGAACTCGTCGACCGCCTCGCCGACGTCGATTGCGTGGTCGCCATCAAGGAAAGCTCACTCGACTTCGCCAACTTCTACCGCACGCTTCAAGTCGCGGGCGATCGGATCCGGGTCTTCCCGCCCGGATTTCTCGGCGGCGCGGCAGCGCTGGAGATCGGTGCCTCGGGCTACTTCCAGACGTTTTCGAACTATTGGGGCAGGGAATCGAACGGAATCTACCAATCGTATCTGCGGGGCGATCTTGCTGGCGCCCGAAGGTTTCTGGACTTGGAGCTTACGCTTCGCGACGCGCTTAACCGCGGGGGCCGGAACGGCTACGTCGTAATCAAGGCGGCCATGAATCTGTTCGGCCGCCCCGGCGGGTACCCGCGCTTGCCACTCCGGCCTTTGGACGAGGCGGCCCTTGCCGAGATTCGCCATGCGATGGTGCGCCACGGCGCCGCCCGGCCGGAAGAAGAAGACACCCCGGTGGCCGCGGTCGCCGAGTAGGACGCGGAAGCGAACGGGGCATCGCCATGGACAAGCGTTCGGTCGACTGGCACGGGCCCTGCGTCGCCCTGGTCACGCCCTTCGATTCTGCGGGTGCGATCGACGAGACCGCTTTTCGCCTCAACGTCGAGCTGTGCCTGCAGAACGGCGTAACCGGGCTTTTGGTCTCGGGCTGCACGGGCGAGTTCTGGGCGCTCTCGAACGACGAACGCAAACGGCTCTTTCGCCTCTGCGTCGACGCTGCGGGCGGGCGCGTGCCCGTGATCGGCGGCGCCGGGGCGATCCGAACCGAAGACGCGATCGAGCTTGCGGATGGGGCCCGCGAGGCGGGGTGCGCGGGTGCCATGATCCTGCCGCCGTTCTTCGTCAAGCCCAGCGCTGACGACATCATTGTCCACTATCAGGCGGTGGCGGATGCGGTGCGGATCCCGATCCTGCTTTACAACATTCCGTCCGCGACGGGGAACGCGCTCACGCCGCCACTCGTCGATCGGCTTGCCGATATCGAGACCGTCGTCGCGATCAAGGAAAGCTCGTTCGACTTCAACAATTTTTACAAGACCATCGAACGCGCCGGCGATCGCATCCGGGTCTTCGGACAGGGCTTTCCGGGCCTGGTGGTGGGTGCGTCGGGCTCGTTTCACGTCCACGCCAACTATTGGGACGCGCGCTCGTGCGAAGGTTACCGGGCGTTCCGCAAGGGCGACATGGAGCGCGCGCGCGCGCTCCATGCGCAGTCCTCGGCCATCGAGGCCACATTCGTCGAGAACGGGCGCAACTACTATGTCTCGGTCAAGACCGCCATGAACCTGTTCGGCCGGCCGGGGGGCTATCCGCGCCTTCCGCTTCGCCCCTTGCGCGAGCCGCACGTCTCCGAGATGCGCTCCAAGTTGGAAGAACGCGGCTTGGTCGACGCGCCGCCGTTGCAGGCGGCGGTGGCGGAATAAAGCTGCCGGCGGCGATCGTGTCGGCGCTGGCGGACGATCCCTTTCACCCCGACGGCATCGCCGGATTCGCATCGCGCCTGAGGCGCGGCGAGACCACGGCCGAGGCCGTGACGCGCGCTTATCTGGCACGCATCGAGGCGCTCGATCCCCATTTGGGCGCGTTCGAGTTCATCGACGCCGCGAATGCGCTCGCCGCGGCGAGAGCCCATGACCGGCTGCTGGCCTCGGGCACCGACTTGGGTTCCCTCATGGGCGTTCCGGTCGCTGTCAAGGACATCCTGGCGGTGAAAGGCACGCCCGCGCGGGCGGGATCGAATCTCGACGTCGCCGATCTGATCGGCGGCGAAGGGGCCTTCGTCGGGGGCTTGAAGCGCGCCGGCGCCGTAATCGTCGGCAAGACGAAGACCGCCGAGTTCGCCATAGGCCGGGGCGGCGTCAACGCCGTTCGTGGAACACCCAAGAACCCCTGGGCGCACGCCGACCACGTGATACCCGGGGGGTCGTCGAGCGGGTCGGGCGTCGCGGTGGCGGCGGGCCTGTGCAGGTTCGCCATCGGATCGGACACGGGGGGATCGGTGCGGCTGCCCGCGACGCATTGCGGGGTGTTCGGGCTGAAGACGACCAAGGGCCTGTGGCCAACGGATGGCGTCTTTCCATTGTCGCCGACGCTCGATTCCCTCGGACTGCTCACGGCCTCGGCCGCCGACGCGGCGATCGCGTTCTCGGCCCTTGGCGGGCGCGCGCCAATCCGGGCGCACCCGGGTCCGGGCTTGCGGCTCGGCCGCCCGAAGGACCAGTTTTTCGATAGGCTCGACACCGAGGTGGCGGCGTGCGTCGAGGTGGCGCTCGCCCGGCTGGGCCGGGCCGGGGTGGAGCTGGTCGACGTCGAGATTCCCGGAACTGCCGACATGCCGGCATGCTTCGACCACATGGTTCCGGCCGAGCTGATCACGAACCTCGGCCGCGCGCGTGCGCGCGAAGGACTGGACGCCATGGACCCGGTGAGCGCGGATCGGGTTGGCGCGGGCCTCGCTCTCGCCGCCGGTGACTACGTAGCCGCGGTTCGCCGCCACCGCGCCTGGCGGGAGGGGGCGACGTCGATCTTCCGCGGCCTCGACGGCGTCGTTGCGCCGACCAGTCCGTCGCTGCCGAGCCCGGTCAGCGAAGCCGCGGCGCGCGCGGACGATCCGCAATTGCGCAGGGCGACGAGCGTCAATACGGTGCCCGCCAACATGATGGGGTCGTGTGCGACGACGACGCCGATTCACGCCTTCGGATCGCCCTTGCCCGTCGGCTTGCAGGTGATCTGCCCCGGCGGCGCCGAGGAGAGCGCGCTTTCGATTGCGCTTCTGCTGGAGAATCTGTTCGGGCCACCGCCGCGCGCGAACGTCGAACGAGGCGGGGAATCGTGAACCTGCCGACGCCGCGGTTCGCTATGCATTATCGACGCGCTTGGACACGCGGAAACGAAGAATCCGCTTCATGGGGCCCTCCGGGCGTTGATATAGTGCCGAGCGATCCCGCAAGCGGCGGCGATCGACTTCGGCGCCTTTCGCCGTGGTCTGCGACGAGGCCGCCGTTCCTGAGGACGATCTGAGGACTCCCGAACCATGAACGAAACCGGGACCGCCCGCGCCAACGACTTCTATGCGCCCGTGAAGGCGCGGGCCGCAGAGATCGAAGGCCGCTATCGCGCGTTGACCCCGCGTTCGCAAGCATTGTTCGAGCGCGCCAAGACGGTGTTTCCCGGCGGTTACACCCGGGATTCCATTGTGCGCGCGCCCCATCCCACCTTCATGGCGACGGGCGCCGGCGCCATCATGACCGACGCGGACGGGCGCGAGATCGTTGATTTCTGGTTCAACGCCTCGTCCCTGCCGTTGGGTCACGCGGACCCCCGCGTGAGTGAAGCGGTCGCCGCGCGCGCGCGCGCGGGCTCGGCCTTTTACGCCCCGACCGAGTGCGAACTGACGCTGGCTGAAATGATATGCGAGCGGTTGGCGTCGGCCGATCGCATCCGTTTCACAAACTCGGGCTCGGAGGCGGTGATGATGGCCGTGCGGCTCGCCCGCGCACGCACGGGCCGCGACGTCGTGATCAAATGCGAGGGCAGCTACCACGGGTCCTACGACGACGCGCAATGGTCCGTGTCGCCCGATCCCCAGTCTTTCGGCGACGCCGACGCGCCGACCCCGGTGCCCGATAGCGGCGGGCTGCCGAGCGGCAAGGGACGCATCAAGGTGGTGCCGTACAACGACGCGGGCGCCCTTCGCCGCACCGTGGCCACCGACGGAAGCGAGATCGCGGCCGTATTGATCGAACCGATGGCCAACCGAATCGGCCTAATCCTTCCCAGCACCGAGTTCTTGAGAGCGGCGCGCGAGGCCTGCGACGCCTGCGGCGCGATTCTGATCTTTGACGAGGTGATCGCGTTTCGCCTCGGCTACAACGGCGCCCAGGGCACCGTCGGCGTGACCCCCGACGCGACGACGCTGGGCAAGGTGATCGGCGGCGGCTTCCCGGTCGGCGCGGTCGCCGGACGCGCCGACGTCATGGCGACCAGCGATCCCGGTGCGAAGGGGCGCGTGACCCACGCCGGCACTTTCAATGCCAACCCGGTCACCGTGGCAGCCGGCGCCGCGACCATGGAGGCCCTGAGCCCCGAGGTGTTCGAGACCATCAATGCCGAAGGGATGCGGATTCGCGCGCGCCTTAGCGGGATCTGCGAGGGTCTTCCGCTGCGGATCACGGGCGCCGGATCGGTGTTCAAGATCAATGCGACCGGCGTCGACATCTCGGACTACCGAAGCGCCATCACCGTTGACAATCGTTGGGAGGAGCTCGTTTCGCTCGAGCTGTTCGCCGACGGGTTCATGGTGACGCCGCACCTGCACGGCTGCGTCTCGACGGTCACCACCGAAGAGCACGTCGAAGGGTTCCTCGACGCCTTCGCCCGAATCGTCCGCGCTTAGGGCATGGACTCACGAATTTGAAGGTCTGCTTCCGGCTCACAGCAGACCTTCGCTAGCCCCGCCACAAACCACTGTTCGTGACTCTGTGCGGTCATTCGGTGGGGATTGCGATCAACGAGTGGGCTCCGAAAAACCAGGGATCGGCGTGGGGAGCGTAATTACCTCCGCTGCTGTCTGAGAAGTCGAAGGCGCCGCGCCTCCTGCTCCTTCCTTAACTGCTCCTGGGACTCCAACGCCCGTCGTTGGCGCACCTTTCGCTCTAACAACAGCGCTCCCTCGCGCAAGCGTTGCTTCTCCAACTGTTCCTGCTCGCGCATTCGGATCGAATCGGGTAACGGCACGTAATCCCGTCGGAAAGTCTCGGGGTTGTACTGGCGGACTTGGTTGGCCGGACATCGGGCTTCGGCGGCCGACGGCGCTGCGATAACCGCAATCAGTAGCGTGAGACAGCCGATCCCGATCCGCAACATGGTCGAATCACCAATCAAAGGGTTTCACAGTCAATTTAGTCCCGGATTGCTGACCTTCAAGGATCTGCGGCCAGGGGTGTTTCCTCTCGATCCGCTCTAATCGCCGGCTCATGTGAAGCGGGAGAGGCCATATTGGGACTTCCCGGTTAATAGGATCTTAGGGGGCCTTTGACTGCCGCCTCCAGGCCGTTATCCACTTACGTGGAATCGCACCGGCTAAACGGAGAATGCGCCAGTCGCCACGTACGCATTATTGGGTGATTTCCGCGCGAGCGCTTCCGACCAACAGCGGCCGTTCAGGGGCGCATTCGAGCCCGACCGATTTCCAGCGCTAACCTGACACCCCGAAAATCAGTGCCCCTGGTCCGTTCCTGTCCCAAAGCGCTCAGATACCTACGCCGGTGAGGTCCAGACACCCGTTCGAAACAGGCGGACACCAAAAAAAACTTCCGCTGATCGGACGCGAAAAACCAAAGAGACCGTCGATGGTTCCGTCCTCCTGTCCGGTCATTCGCCTGAGCTGGGCTTCGAACGCATCGAGCGATTTCCCGAATGCCACGAACATCAAACCTTCTCCGCCCGCGTCCGCCCACGGCATCGAACGGCGAACGACGAAGGCCTCGGGATCGAAGCTTTCCTGCGCCGTCCGCTTGACGTGCGCTGAGGCCGGCGCGTCATCGAT
>JASMAE010000022.1 GCA_030754475.1 Rhodospirillales bacterium | reverse complement strand
ATCGCCGCGTCCGTAAAGATGAAGGCGAGCATGGTCGCCATGTCGGGCGCGATCATCCCCGAGCCTTTGGCGATTCCGTTGATGACGACCGTGGCCTCGCCGATGCGCGCGGTTCGCGTCGCCCCCTTGGTGAAGGTGTCGGTGGTGGTGATGGCGCGGGCCGCCTCGGGCCATCCCGTCTCTTTCAGGCGCGCGCGAAGGCGCGGCAAGACCGCGACGATCTTGCCGGCGTCCAAGGGCTCGCCGATGACACCGGTCGAGGCGACGAATATCTGCTTGGCGGGCGACGCGAAAACCTTAGCCGCGGCCGCGGTCGTGCGACGGACCGATTCCGTGCCTGCCCTGCCGGCGAACGCGTTGGCGTTGCCCGAGTTGACCACGAGCGCGCGCGCGCGGCCGCCGGCGAGCGCCCGGCGGCACCACTCCACCGGAGCGGAGGCGGTCAGCGACCGGGTGAGGACCCCCGCCACGGTGGTCCGCGGAGCCAGCACCGCGACCATGAGGTCCGATCGTTCCTTGTAGCGAATCCCGCACGCGCCGGACGCGATGCGCGCGCCGGCGACCGGTGGCAGGTTGGGGAACCGCTTGGGAGCGAGTGGCGAGAGCTTGGCCATGGCGACCTCCTCAGGCGGTCGCGAGCGGACCGCGTAGGTTTTCGTCCGCGCCCGGATCGCGCAACGCGTTCGGCGCCGGGCGCCCCGTCGCTGAACGCGGAACGGGCGCGGGAACGTCCCTTAAAGACTATTGCGCGGGCGTGAGCAGCTTTTCGGGAAACTCCTCGATCGTCGCCGCACTACGCAGTTCGTCGATGATGCCGGCGCCGATCACCTGGGAGAGCTGCTCGCGCAAGGGCGCCTCCATCTCCTCGAACGAAGGTGGCGGCGCCTCGCGGCGATCCATCACGTGGATCACGTGCCAGCCGAACTGGGTCTGGATCGGGCGCTTGGATATCTCGTCGATCTCCATGGCGAACGCGGCGTCGGCGAACTCGGGAGACATGCCGCTGCGGGTAAAATAATCGAGGTCGCCGCCGACCGCGGCGGACGGGCCGATCGAGTGCGCCTTGGCGAGTTCGGCGAAGTCAGCGCCATTCTCGAGCTCGTCAACGATTTCCAGCGCCTCAACCTCGGTGGTCACCAGGACGTGGCGCGCGCGCACTTCGATCTCGGGGCTCATGCTGGCGACAGTGGTCTCGTAACTCTCCTTGAGCGCGGCCTCGGTCATCCGCGCCTTGATCGAGTCCATCATGAACATCCGCTCGAGAAGCTGCTCGGCGATGTCGGCCATGCGTTCTACGTATTCGGGATTCTCGTGAAATCCGCGCACGCGCGCTTCCAGCGCCGTCAACTTGGTGTCGATCAACGAGCGCAGCACGATGCGGTTTCGAATATCGGGGGGAAACTGGTCGAATTGCGCGGGCAGCCGCGTGGTCGCGTCAACGACCTCGGACTTCAATATCTTCGCGTCGTTGACGATCGCAACCACTGGGTCGTCGCCGTCGCCCGATCCTTCCTCGGCGGCCGGCGCCGGAGCCGAGAAAATGACCGCGGCCGTGGACGCGACGCAGAGCGCCCGCGTGATCTTGAACATCATCGACACACCATCATCCTCCGAGGCGTTGGCGGCCGCCCGCCGTCATGCGGCCGCGGGCCGGAACCGCGCACAAAACCATAACCCCGACCGCCGTACAATAGGGGCGCTGCGAACGTGACCGAGGGGGCGTGCGCCCATGACGCGCGCCGGCCCCAGGTGCCATATTGGTCCGCCATCCCGCGCCCTGGGGCCTGTTTCGAAGGAAAGTCCATTGCGATAGCCGAATTCGAAGGCAGCATCACGGTGCTCGTCACGCTGCTTAGCGACGACGACGACATCGGCGCGGCGTGCGCGCGAGACTTGGTCGGTGTTAAATCGCCGAGGACACGCCCGGGCTGATCGTCCTGGGCGGCACGGGCGAGCTCCCGTCGGTGAGGGGCGACGAGCGCCCGCGCGGGGCGCAAACTCTTACATCGCCTGGTCCCGCCCGCACAGGTGATCGAGGGGATTTCCACGTCTCGGCGACGAAGGCGGCCCGAGGCGCGCCACGAAACCCGCCGCGCTTTCCCCAGCGGCGCTAGTTGAGGGCGAAGTACCCGCCGGCCGCACGGATCTCGGCCGGCCGCAGCAACGGCGCGCTGGTCACGCAGACCGAATGCAGCGGTCCGTCGAGGTGTTCCTCCCAGTACTCCAGAAACCGCTTCAACACCGGAAATTCGGGCGCGAGATCCAGATCCTGCCAGACGAGGGTTTGTAGAAGGCTCCGGTAATCGGGCCGGC
>JASMAE010000021.1 GCA_030754475.1 Rhodospirillales bacterium | reverse complement strand
AAGTGGGCCGCGACGGCATCCGGGTGAACGCGGTGGCGCCCGGCGCCATCCGCGGCGATCTGATGGAGCGCGTCATCGCCCGGCGTATCGAGATGGAGGGGCTCAGCCGCGACGAAGTCGTCGACAAGTACTACGTCCAGCCATCGCCGCTCGGCAAATGGGTGGAGCCCGAAGAATGCGCCGACGCCGTTCTTTTTCTCGCATCCGACGCGGCGAGCGCGATCACCGGCGAAACGCTGCGCGTATCGGCCGGACGTTAGATTTCGATTCCAAGCCCAGGCCAGACCCAGGTTCCGGCCACCGAAAACTCGAGAGGAATGCACTATGGCACAAGAAGTCGTCGTGACCTGCTCGGTCACGGGATCGCACCAGAACTTCCACAAGCACCCCAACTTTCCCATTACGCCTAAGCAAATCGCGGCCTCGGCCCTCGAGGCTCGGGCGGCCGGCGCGTCCATCGTCCACATCCACGTCCGCGATCCCGAGACCGGCACCTCCAGCGGCGATCCCGCGCTCTACCGCGAGGTGGTGGAACGGATTCGCGATTCCGGTAGCGACGTCTTGATCAACCTCACCAGCGGCTGGGGCGGGCGCTACGTACCGAGCGCAGACAACCCGCGCCACGCCGACGATTCGGTCTCGACGCTCACGACGCCCGAGATCCGCGTGCGCCACATCGAAGAGCTGCGTCCCGACATCTGCAGCCTCGACGTCGGCACCACGAACGCCGGCCCCCAGGTGTTCATGAACACCCTCGACCATTTGCGCATCATGGCGACGCGTATCAGGGACACGGGCGTCAAGCCCGAGCTCGAGGTGTTCGAGCCCGGCCACATCATGCTCGCCAACCAGCTCATCGAGGAGGGCCTGGTCGTGGGCCCACCTCTCTTTCAGTTCTGTCTCGGGATCCTGTACTCGACCCCGGCGACGCCCGAGGCGATCGCTTTCTTCAAGACCCTGATCCCCCGAGACGCGAAATGGGCCGCCTTCAGCATCTCGCGCTGGGAGTTCCAAACGGTGGCGTCTGCCGTGCACGCCGGCGGCTATGTCCGCGTCGGCCTCGAGGATAATCTGTTCGTGAGCAAAGGCGAGTACGCGACCAACGGCAGCCTGGTCGAAAAGGCGGTGAAGATCATCCGCGACTTGGGCGCCGAGCCGGTCGAGCCCAAACGCGCGGCCGAGCTTCTCGATCTGCCCGGACGCGGTCAATCCGCGCCGGCGTCCTAAGGGGCTAGCCGACCCGGTAGCGCTCGACCGCCTTCCAGTCCAACTCAATCCCGAGGCCGGGGCCGGCGGGGACCGCGACCATGCCCTTGGCCGCGCTGATGGGGGCGCGCGCAATCGCGTCGCGGAGCGGGTTCTCGCTCAAGTCGAATTCCAGATAGTTGGGGTGCGCGGGATAGGCGGTGCTGGGAAGCTCCGGCGTCGCGGCGGCGAAGTGGATCGCGGCCGCCAGGCCGACCGCGCCGCCCCAAACGTGGGGCGTGACGCCGATGCCCGCGAGGTTCGCAAGCCTCGCCACCAGCGTCCCTTCGTCCAGGCCGCCGCACATGGTCAAGTCGGGCTGGACGACGTCGACCGAGCGCCCGTCGATGAAGCGCTTGAACGCGCGCGCGCCATACAGCGCCTCGCCGCCTGAGATGCGCATGGGTGCGCGCCCGCGAAGCTCGCGGTAGCCTTCGAAGTCCCACGGCGCGACCGGCTCCTCGTACCAATGGATGCGCTGGGGCGCGATGCGGGCCATGCTTTCCAACGCCTGATCGGTCCGGTAAGCGGCGTTGGCGTCGACCATGAGGGCGACGTCCGGGCCGAGCATCCGCCGGACGGATTTGACGCGGGCCTCGTCGTCGTCGGCGTTGCGGCCGATCTTGATCTTGAGAGCGCCGAACCCTCGGCCCGCCATCGCCTTGATCTGGCGCTCGAGCCCGCGTTTGGGCGAGGCCGTGAAGTAGCCTGTGGACGCATAGACCGGGACCGAATCCGCGCCGCGCCCGCCGATGAGGCGGCAGAGCGGCAGTCCCGCCTCTTTTCCTGCGATGTCTTGGAGCGCGATGTCGATGCCGCTGAACGCCGCCATCATCGGGTTCTCGACGCCCTGGTGGTAGAGCGTATCGAAGATGCGCTGGCGAACGAGTTCGCGGTCGTGGACGCTGGCGCCTACGAAATAGGGCCGGATCGCATCCAAGTGCGCCGCCGTCGGCTTGGGCGGCCCCCATGCCTCGCCGATGCCCTGCGTACCGTCGCGGGTCTCGACCACGATCAGTGAAATCGCCCGCGCGGTCTTGAGGCCCCGGGCGGTGCCGTAGGCGCGTTTGTCGCCGAGCTCGAAGGCCAGCCCGATGTGGCTGACGGTCTTGACGATCGCGCTCACGCCGCGCCGGCCCGCGTCACAACTCGATCGTACGGAAGCCGCGCTGCACCGCCGGCCGGGCCGCCACCTGATCGGCCCAGCGGCGCACGTTGGGGTAGGGGTCCAGGAACGCAGGCTCCGCGCGCGGGCCGGCAACGAAGGGAATGACGGCGATATCGGCGATGGAATAAGCGCCGGCGAAGTACTCGGACTCGCCCAGGTGCTGCTCGGCCCGCGTCATATAGCGCTCCACGAGGGCGCCCGTGTCCGCGATCGCGTAAGGGTCGGGCGTGTCGCCCCGTCGCGGCAACAGCGTCTCGTAGCGGAAGCGGAAGTCGAACGCCATGCCGAGGTCGGTCACCGCGAACATCAGCCATTCGAGCGCGACGGCGCGCGCGTTGCCGCCAGGCGGCAACAGCCCACCCGCTTTCTCGGCGGCGTAGAGCAGGATCGCCGGCGAGGTGTAGACCGAGACCGGCGTTCCGTCGGGGCCGTCGGAATCCTCGATCATCGGAACCCGACCCAAGGGGTTCTTGGCAAGGAATTCGGGCTTCATGTTCTCGCGTTCGCGAAGGTTGATCCATTTGACCGCGAAGGGAAACTCGAGCTCTTCCAACGCGATCGAGGCGCGCCACGAGTTTGCCGTCATGAACATGTACAAATCGATCATGGGAACCGTCCGTCTGCATTCGAGATCTGAATACCGGGGGCGTCGCGCCGACCGGTCGGGGGGACTGTACCACCCGAACAGTTCTTCGGCCACGCCGGAACGGCCGCGGTGAATCCAATTCGGGCGCAAGAAGCGGAGTGCGGAACCCGTATCGGGCCCCTATCCTCGATCCATGGCAACGCGCGAGAGTGGACGGGCATCGGATTCTGCGGGGGTCGTGGGCACGACCATGAGCGCCGTCGAATGGGGGCTTCTGGTCGTCCTGTCGATCCTTTGGGGCGGATCTTATTTCTTTGTCGAGGTCGCGCTCGAAGCGCTTCCGCCGTTTACGGTCGTGGCCGGGCGACTCGGGCTTGGGGCGCTGGCGCTCAACGCCGTGTTCTGGTTCGTCCGCCACCGGTTTCCCCGTGACCCGGCCGCCTGGCGGGCCTTCCTCGTCATGGGATTTGCCAACAACGTCATCCCCTTCTGCCTGATCGTCTGGGGCCAGAGTC
>JASMAE010000020.1 GCA_030754475.1 Rhodospirillales bacterium | reverse complement strand
GCCGAACCCCGTCGCCGCCAGCTTATCGGGGGGAAGCCCCCGGCTTATCAGGTGCTTTACCACCGAGACGGAGCGAGCCGTCGAGAGCTCCCAGTTTGATTCGAAGCGGAAGTTGCGGATCGGCACCCGGTCCGTGTGGCCGTCCACCCGGAGTATCCATCTGACGTCGGCGGGAATGGTGTTGGTCACTTTCATGAGCGTGTCCGCGAGCTTGTCGAGCGCTTCGCGGCCCGCGCTATCGAGGTCCGCCGAGCCGGATTCGAACAACACTTCCGATTGAAAGACGAACCGATCACCGACGATACGGATGTCGGGGTGATCGCCGAGCGCGTCCCGAAGGCGGCCAAAGAATTCCGATCGGTACCGTGACAGCCCCTGCGCGCTTTCGACCAGCGCGGCGTCGAGGTCTTGGCGAAGACGCGCCAATTGGACCGCTTGGTTCGACGCCCGGGATCGCGCGTCGTTGAGGGCTTTGCGCAGCTCTTGCGTCTCGCGCGTCAAGGACGTGATCTCGTCCTGGCGTTCCAGCGCATCGCGCGTCAGCCCCTCGATCTTCTCTTGACGTTCTTGCGTCAGGTCCATGGCGCTTGCGAGGGTTTCGCGCGACTGCACAAGTTCGTGTTCCAAACCCGCTCCTTCGGCGCGACTCGCTTCAAGGGTTTCGGTCAATCGCGCAATCTTGGAATTCAAACCGGCGGCGGCGGTCTCGCGGGCCTCGTTCGCCTCGGTCAGTCGCGCCGTCAGGTCGTCTCGTACCGCGAACAGCGTACGCAGCTCGTCCTCGATATCGACGTTGGATTGAAGGAGGCTTTGGTTGTCCTCGCGGCCACTCGCGATCACCTGGATCGCCTTGGCGATCTGCTCGTTGAGGTACCCGATCTCCATGTCGCGAGTCGACGCGGCGGCGTTGATGGCGTCGATGCGCGCCTGCATGCGTTCGATGAGCGCCTGGGTTTCCCGGAACTCATCGCCGGCCCCCGCCGGATCGGGAGCCGCGGCTTCCTGCGCCACCGCGGCGCCGGCAATGGCGAGACAAAGGACGAGAATGATCGCTCTCATTTTGCTTCGCGCCCGCTTCTCATTTGCGCGCGCGCGACTGTACCACGCCGAAATCGAACGTGCGAACGCTGGAGGCGGTGCGGCGAGCCTTCTATGATGGGACGCAGTGCGCCCGCCAGCCCCCATGCCGGAGCGGCGCGTTGAAATGCGACCATGATCCCGCTTCATGACGACAACCCGACCGCGATCAAGCCGGTGGCCACGATCGGGTTCATCGCCGCGTGCGTGGCCGTCTTTATCTGGCAGGTCTCGTTGCCGCCCGCCGAGCTTGCCCGCTTCGTGTACGGATTCGGGTTCGTTCCAGGGGTCTTGTTCGGTGACGGCGCGCTGCTCCGCCCCCCGCCCTCGGTGCCCGCGATATCCTCGATCGTGACCGCCATGTTCGTGCACGGCGGTTGGCTGCATCTGCTTGGAAACATGCTGTATCTCTGGATCTTCGGGAACAACGTCGAGGATTCCATGGGGCACGGGCGCTTCGTCGTCTTCTACGTCCTGTGCGCCGCCGCCGCGGCCATGGCCCAGGCGGCCCAGGACCCGGGATCGGCAATTCCGATGATCGGGGCCAGCGGCGCCATCCTGGGCGCGTACCTGTTGTTGTATCCGCGCGCGCGTGCTCGTGCTGATCCCGCTCGGCTTCTTCACCCAGCTGATCCGGGTGCCGGCGGTCTTTGTTCTCGGCTTCTGGTTCGTCCTCCAGCTTTTAAATTCGACAGCATCAAGCGCGGGCGCGGGCAGGTGGGCGGGTTCGTCGCCGGCGCGGCCCTGATCGCCATCTTCCGAAAACCCGGATTCCCGCTTCTTGCGCGCGCGCGCGTCTTTGCCGCCGGCAGGCCGGAAGGCCCCGGCGCGCCGCCGCCGCCCCTGGGAATAGCGGGCGCCCCCGCCCCTTTCGTTCTTCCTTGCACCCAGGCGACGCACCCTCTAAAGCCCACCGGCAGCGGGCGATCGCGGATGCCGCGGTCGGGTTCTGCGCAAACGGGTCGGATGGATGTCGCGGCACGCATCGAAAAAGGTGATCTTCGCCGCGTTGGTCGGAAACGCTTTGATCGCGGTGACCAAGTTCGCGGCGGCCGCCGCCACCGGAAGCTCGGCGATGCTGAGCGAGGGCATTCACTCCCTCGTCGATACCGGCAACCAGATCCTGCTCCTCCACGGGCTTCGACGCGCCGCGAAGCCGGCCGATACCCGACACCCCTTCGGCTACGGCAAGGAGATCTATTTCTGGACCTTCGTGGTGGCCATCCTGATCTTCGCCGCCGGCGCGGTCGTCTCGATCGTCGAGGGAATAGACAAGCTCGGCGATCCTCGCCCCATCTCCAATCCCCATTTGAACTACGCCGTTCTCGGGATCGCGGCGGTGTTCGAGTTCACCGCCTGGTGGATCGCGTTCACCGAGTTCCGAAAGGCGAAAGGCTCGGGCGGGTTCCTCGATGAGATCCGCGCGAGCAAGGACCCGACGGTGTTCACGGTGCTGTTCGAAGACACCGCCGCGCTTTCGGGCCTGATCGTCGCCTTCGTCGCGATCGCGGCCGCCGAGGCGTTTGCCATGCCGGCCCTCGACGGGGTCGGCTCGGTCGCGATCGGGGCGATCCTGGCGGCAACCGCTTTTTTCCTGGCGTACGAGAGCAAGGAGCTCTTGATCGGCGAGGCCGCGCGCCGCTCGACGGTCGCCGCAATCCGGTCCATCGCCGACGATCAAGCCGGGATCCTGGCGATCAACGAGGTGCTCACCATGCACTTCGGCCCCGACGACGTTCTCGCGAACATCAGCCTTGATTTCTCCGACTCGCTCACCTCGTCCGACGTCGAGGCGGCGATATCCGCGCTTGAGGACGCCATCAAGAAGGCGTTCCCCGAGATCACCCGGGTTTTCATCGAGGCCCAAAGCATCTCCGGCCACGCCAGAAGCGTGCGCCGCCAGGAAGCTAGTGCCGGCGACCAACCGATCGCGCCCGATCCGCACGATGGATGAGAAAGGCGGGCCGCGCTCGCGCGGCGCCCAGCCTCTCTCCCGTCGGCTTGCATAAATGTGTTAGGATCGCCAAGCCGCTTTGGGGGAAATCCCGGCGCGCTTCGGGCGCAGGAATCCAGTGGAGGAGGAAGCATGCTCAAGAAAGCGTTTCGCATGATCGCCTTGGCCTTGGTCATCCCGATTGTCGCCACCGTGGCGGCGCGAGCCCAGCCGGCGCCCGAGCTGTTGTCGATCGAGCTCAACGCGCTCAACCAGAACGCCGCCGCGTGCCAGGTCTACGTGGTCATCGACAACGTTTCGGAGGTGGCGTTCGCCAAATTCAGCACCGATCTGGTCCTGTTTGACAACGACGGGTTGATCCTCAAGCGACTCACCACCGACTTCGGCCGTCTGCGGCCGAATAAGATCCATGTGATGTCCTTCGTCGTCGACCCGCTCGAGTGTGCCGCCGTCGGGCGCGTCGTTCTGAACGACGTAATCGATTGCGAGCACGACGGGAGCGCCGGTGTGGACTGCATCGACGCGATCCGACTCAGCCACCGCGGCGACGTCGGGTTCGAGAAGTAGCCCCACAACGGGCGCGGCGCGCGCTGCCCGCGACCGCCACGATCCGCGGCCCGACACTTGGCCGCGAAACCACATTCGAACGGAGACCGCAAACCAATGGATTTCGGATTCAGCATCCCGACGCGGGGGCCGCTCGCGGCGCCGCAACACGTCGTCGCGCTGGCGCGCAAGGCTGAGGAGTTGGGCTTCACCTATGTCGGCGTGCCGGACCACGTCATCAGTCCGCGCAGCTTCGCGCCCAACTATCCCTACTCCACCGACGGCGATTTCGGCGAAGGCAAGGACGGCAACTGCCTGGAACAGATCGCGCTGATTGCGTTCCTCGCCGGCGCCACGTCTAGCTTGCGCTTCGTCACTTCGGTCATGGTCGTTCCCCATCGCAATCCGATCCTGACCGCCAAGATGCTGGCCACCATCGACATCATGTCCGGGGGCAGGATCACGGTCGGCTGCGGCGCCGGCTGGCTGGCCGAGGAGATCGAGGCGCTGAACACCGCGCCGTACGCCGAACGTGGCCGGGTGACGGATGAATACATCGCCGTCTTCCGCGAGCTCTGGTGCGCCGACAACCCCTCATTCGAGGGCGCCTACGCCCGGTTCTCGAACATCATCTTCAGCCCCAAGCCGGTGCAGAAACCGCACCCGCCGATCTGGACCGGCGGCGAGAGCCCGCCCGCCCTGCGCCGGGCGGCGCGCCTCGCCAACGGCTGGTATCCCATCGGCCTAAACCCGCGCCATCCGTTGGACACCCCGGACCGCTATGCAACCGCGCTCGTCAAGCTCAAGAGCCTGGCCGAGGCCGCGGGCCGCGACCCGGGCGCGATCGACCTCGCCCTGTTCTCGATCTGGTACGACGAGACGACCGAGGCGGCCCTACCCGAGGGCGGGCGGCGCGCGTTGACCGGCAGCACGGAGGCCATCCTCGACGACGTCAACCGCTACGCCGAGCTTGGCGTCCGTCACCTGACGGTAAACTTGCGGGCGGCGACTTTCGAAGGCACGGTCGAACGGGTCGAACGGTTCGCGGCCGACGTCATTGCCCGCGCGCCGGACTGACCGTCGCGCCACGCCCCCAAACGAAAGGACAACCATGAGGATCGGATTCCCGACGCCCAACCGGGGCGCAATGGCAACGCCCGAGGTACTGCCGACGCTCCTCCAGAAGGGCGAGGAGCTGGGGTTCGCCTACACCTTCGTCAGCGACCACATTGTCGTTCCGAACACGATCCAGTCGCACTACCCCTACGACCAGGCCGGCCGGTTCACGGCCTATTCGGCCGGCTGCATGGAGCAGCTCGCCGAGCTCGGCTACCTCGCCGGCATCACGCGCAAGCTCGGGCTGCTCACGTCGATCATGGTGGTGCCGCACCGTCACCCAATCATCACCGCCAAGGCGCTCGCCACCATCGACGTGCTCTCGGGCGGGCGGTTGATTGTCGGCTGCGGCGCGGGATGGCTGGCCGAAGAGTTCCTGCTCGTCGGCGCGCCACCTTACGAGCACCGCGGCCGCGTCACCGAGGAATACATCCAGGCGTTCAAGGAACTCTGGACCAGCGACGCGCCAACCTTCGACGGTGAGTTCGTCAGCTTCTCTGACATTTCCTTCCTGCCCAAGCCGGTTCAGAAGCCGCATCCGCCGATTTGGCTCGGCGGCGACGGCCCGGCCGCCATGCGCCGCGCGGCGCGCGTCGGCGACGTCTGGTATCCCATCGGAAACAACGACACCCGGCCCCTAAACACGCTCGAGCGCTACACCGCGGCCGTAACCAGGCTCCGCGCCTACGCCGAGGCCGCGGACCGCGACCCGGCGGACGTCGGGCTCGCCTACAAGTGCCTGAAGTACAACGAGAACGAGGCGGTGATGCTCGACGGCGGCGAGCGCCAGGCGTTTTCCGGCTCGGCCCACCAGATCGCCGACGACATCAAGCGCTTCGAAGATCTCGGTGTCGGGAACCTGACGCTCGCGCTGAGCGCGCCAAGCCTGGAAGAGACTCTCGCCCGCATGGAGCGCTTCGCCGAAGAGGTGATGCC
>JASMAE010000019.1 GCA_030754475.1 Rhodospirillales bacterium | reverse complement strand
AGATCCAGGTGAACAGGAACAGCCACACCACATCGACAAAGTGCCAGTACCAAGCGGCCGCCTCGAAGCCGACGTGCTGGTCGGGTTTGAAGTGGCCGGCGAGCGCCCTGAAGAAACAGACCGTCAGGAAGCACGCCCCGATGATCACGTGGCCGCCGTGAAAGCCGGTCGCGAGATAGAACGTCGACGGATAAATCCCCCCGTCCAGCTCGAACTGGGCGTGGATGTACTCGTACGCCTGAGAGCCGACAAAGATGAACCCGAGGATGACCGTGAGCGCGATCCCGACCAACGCCTTCATGCGCTCATCGGCGCGGATCGCGTGATGGGCGTAGGTTACGGTGGCGCCCGAGGCGAGCAGGATCACCGTGTTGATGAAGGGGATGTCCCAGGTTTCAATGGGGACGATGCCTTCGGGCGGCCATCGCGTATTCGCAACCAAGCTGAAGAACGGCACGGTCGAGTGGAAGTACGCCCAGAAAAAGGCGAAAAAGAACATCACCTCGGACGCGATGAACAGCAACACGCCGATGCGCAGGCCGCTCCGCACCGGTTGCGTGTGCTCCATGTCGCTTTGCGCTTCCCGGACGACGTCGCGCCACCACAAATACAAGCAGATCAGGAGGATATTGACGCCGGCCACGAAACCGATAACGGGTCCGCCGTGCATGAACCAAACGCCACCGATCGCCATGATGAACGCGCCGAGCGTGCCGAGGGCCGGCCACGGGCTCGGCTCCACCATGTGCCAAGGGTGTGATTTCGCCTCGCCGATCATCGCTGCCTCTCGCGTGACGATACGATCGCCGATGCGGACCGTTCGGACAGCCCGGCGCGGCGCCGTTCCGTGGCGGCCGACGGGATCGCTTCTGCGGGCGCCCGCTCCCGGGTTTCCGCCTGCTCCTCGGTGGTGCTGCGGAAGAAGGTGTAGGAGAGCGTGATCGTGCGCACTTCCCGCGTGCCCCGGTCGATGACCATGTCCGGATCCACGAAGAACGACACGGGCATGGACACTTCCTGGCCCGGCTGAAGCAGCTGCTCGGTAAAGCAGAAGCACTCCACTTTCACGAAATATGGACCCACCTTGTAGGGGGCCACGTTGAAAACTGCGTGCCCCGTCACCGGTGTGTCGGAGCCGTTCTTCGCTACGTAGTGCGCCAGCGCCGTTTCACCGACTCGCACTGTCATCTCCGGACTCGCCGGGTAGAATTGCCACGGCAAGGCCGCATCCACGTTGGCGTCGAAGCGAACCGTAACCGTCGTGTCCGACGCCGACGCCGGCGCCGCGTTCGCCGCGATCCTCGGCGTGCCGCCGTAACCGGTGACCTGACAGAAGAGCCGATAGAGCGGCACCGAGGCGAACGCGAGCCCCACCATGGCGCCTACGATCGAGGCGAGGATCACCGCCGAGACGATGTTCCGTCTGCGGCCGGGATCGGTCCGCGCCGCGTGCGCGGCCGCCGGTGCGTCGCCGACGTGGCCCCGATTGTCGCGAGCGGGGGATAGGGGATGCATTCACTCCCCCGGTTGGACGCCCAACCGAGGAATCTCCTCGTGGGTATGGAAGGGCGCTGGGCTTTCGACGGTCCACTCCAGCGTGGTCGCGCCTTCGCCCCATTGATTGGCCGGCACCTTCTCGCCTGAGCGAAGCGTCCGCCAAACGATGAAGAAGAAGAAGATCGCTGACGCCACGGTGATGTACGCGCCGATGCTGCTGACGAAGTTCCAGCCGGCGTAGTTGTCGGGATAGTCGGGAATGCGCCGCGGCATCCCGGCCATGCCGGAGAAGTGCTGCGGGAAGAAGAGGACGTTGACACCGACGAAGAACATCCAGAAATGAACCTTCGACAGGACATCGGGGTACGTCCGCCCGGACATCTTGCCTATCCAGTAGTAAAAACCCGCGAACATTGCGAAAACCGCCGCGACCGCCATCACGTAGTGAAAGTGCGCGACCACGAAGTAGGTGTCATGCCATGCCAGGTCGAGGCCGGCATTGGCCAGCGCTACCCCGGTGACGCCTCCCATGACGAACAGAAAGATGAAACCGATGGCGAACAGCATCGGGGTTTCGAAATCGATCGAGCCCCCCCACATGGTGGCCAGCCAACTGAAAACCTTGATCCCGGTGGGCACCGCGATGATCAGGGTCGCCGAGACGAAGTAGGCGCGCGTGTCGACGTCCAGGCCGACCGTGTACATGTGGTGCGCCCAGACCACGAAGCCGATGAAGCCGATGAACACCATCGCGTACGCCATGCCCAGGTATCCGAAGATCGGTTTCTTGGAGAATGTCGAGACCACCTGGCTGATGATGCCGAAGGCCGGGATGATGATGATGTAGACTTCCGGGTGACCGAAGAACCAGAACAGATGCTGCCACAGGATCGGATCGCCGCCTCCTTCGGTGACGAAGAAGGTGGTGCCGAAATTGCGGTCGGTGAGCAACATGGTCAACGCGCCCGCCAATACGGGGATCGCCAGCAGCAGCAGAAACGCCGTCACCAGAATCGCCCAAACGAAAAGGGGGATGCGGTGCATGGTCATGCCGGGCGCGCGCATGTTGAAGATGGTGGTGATGAAGTTGATGGCGCCGAGCACCGACGACGCGCCCGCCAGATGCAGGCTCAGGATTCCGAAATCGACGGCCACGCCGGGATGATAGTCCGCACCGGAAAGTGGCGGGTAGACGGTCCAGCCGGTGCCGGGCCCGCCTTGCGAGAACGCGGCGATCAGGAGCAGCACCACGGCCGCGGCCAACAGCCAGAAGCTGATGTTGTTCATCCGCGGGAACGCCATGTCGGGGGCGCCGATCATCAGCGGCACGAACCAGTTACCGAACCCGCCGATCAACGCCGGCATGACCGCGAAGAAAACCATGATCAGGCCGTGTCCGGTCACCAACACGTTGTAGAACTGGAAGTCGGAGATGAATTGGATGCCCGGTTGCATCAACTCCACACGAATCAACGTCGACATGGCGACGCCGATGATCGCACCAATCATCGCCAGGACGATGTACATGGTGCCGATGTCTTTGTGATTCGTGGAATAGACCCAGCGCCGCCATCCGTTCGGATGGTGGCCGTGGGCGGCTTGCGCGACTGGCGTCTGCTCAACCATCACCCGGCCCTCGCCTGATACCCTCGAGGCACCGCATCCTATCGGATCCGAGCACTTGCGTCCGTCAGGCGGAACGCGCCTTGATCTTCGGTCGCGGCGAAATCCTGCTTGGCGGTCTCGACCCATTCGGCGAACTCGGCCTTGGATACGGACTTGATGTGGATCGGCATGAATCCGTGGTTAACGCCGCAAAGCTCGGAGCACATGCCGTAATAATCGCCTTCCGATTGGATGAGGACCCAGGACTCGTTGATGCGCCCCGGCACCGCGTCGAGTTTAAGACCGAGCGACGGCACGGCCCAATTGTGGATCACGTCGGTCGAGGTGAACAGAAGGCGGACGGGGGTCTGGGCGGGCAGGACGACGGGGTTGTCCACCGACAGCAGACGAGGCTGCCCCTCCTTCAATTCGTCGTCGGGTATGAGCACGCTGTCAAAATCGATGTCTCCGTGATCGGGATAGGTGTACGACCAATACCACTGATTGCCGGTGATCTTGACGGTCATCTCGACTTCTTGGGTGGCATCCGCGTAGTAGAGAAGCTTCAAGGACGGAATCGCGACAATCATCAGGATGAAGACCG
>JASMAE010000018.1 GCA_030754475.1 Rhodospirillales bacterium | reverse complement strand
TGTCTATGTCGGCCAGCTGGTCGACCAGCTCGGGGACTAAGGCGTTCACGGCGTTGGCGGGGATGTTGTAGAGCATGATCGGGATGTCGACCGCGTCCGAGACCGCCTGGTAGTGGGCGACGATGTCGCTCGTACTCGGTTTGACGAAGAACGGCGGTAGGATCATGACGCCCGCACAGCCCGCGCCCTTCGCGTGCTCGCTCAGCTCGATCACTTCGGGCGTGCGGATGGCACCCGTGCCCGCGACCACCGGCAGCCGCCCGCCCGCCGCGTCGACGCAGATCTCGACCACGCGCTTGCGTTCTTCGTTCGTCTGGGCCCAGAACTCGCCCGTGCAACCGTTGGCAAGCAGCGCCGTAACGCCGTAACCGATGCACAGCTCGACGTTGCGGCGAAAGGCGGCCTCGTCGATGTTGCCGTCGGCATCAAACGGTGTGATCAGCGCCGGAATCGGGCCGATCCAGTCAATTGAATTCTTGTCCATCGGTCTCGCCTCTCTCGTTATGGTTTCATTCGATATCATCGCTTTGGCCGCGGGCGCTTGCGCATCCGCGCCGGTTCCGAATGTCGAGGGCTCAGCGTGGCCCTATTCGGCGACGGCCGCGATCGGCGGTCTCGCCGCGGTGACTCCCAACTTCTCGAGTGCGGCGCCCAGTCCCGAATATTCGCGCTCGTCCAAGGGGCGGAGCGGCAGTCGCGGATAGCCGCCCGGACGACCGAAGTAGTTCATCGCCGCCTTGACGGCCACGTAATAGTTGCGCCCCGGGAGGTGGAAATGTTCCTCGATGGCGAGCGAGGTCTCTTGGATCTCCCTCGCCCGGACCAGATCGCCGGCGTCGAAGGCATGATAGAGCTCGCTCGCGCGTTCGTCCCAATAATTGGCGTGCACGTGGATCGAGCCGACGGCGCCGACCATGAGCCCCGGAAGCTCGTATCCGAAGACCCGCAGGCGGTCGCCGGCAACCACGATGGTCCCGTAGAAGTTGTTGAAATCGAACGAGCTTTCCTTGATCGCGACGACGTTGTCGATGTCCGCGAGCCGATCCACGAGCGCGGGCGTCAACGCGTTTACCGCAGCCGACGGGATGTTGTAGAGCATAATGGGGACGTCGACGGCGTCCGAAACGGCCTGGTAATGGGCGACGATGTCGTCAGCGCTCGGCTTGACGAAGAACGGCGCCACGATCATCACGCCGTCGCACCCCGCTTGGCGAGCAGAGTCGCTGAGCTCGATCACGTCCGCGGTGCGGATGGCGCCGGTGCCGGCGACCACCGGGACCCGTCCGGCCGCGGTCTCGACGCACGCCTTGATCACGCGCTTGCGTTCTTCGTTCGTCTGCGCCCAGAACTCGCCGGTGCAACCGCACGGCACGAGACCCGCCACGCCGACGGTGCTGATGCACTGCTCGACGTTGAGGCGGAACGCCGCCTCGTCGACATTGCCGGCGGCGTCGAAGGGCGTGACCAGCGCCACCCAATGACCACGCCAATCGACGGAGTTCTTGTCCATCTCGACTTCCTCCCGACCTACGCCCGCGCAAGCAACCCCACGGGCCTGGAAGCCCCTCGTTTAAACGGGGTCGCGCGGCACTCAGCAATTTGGACCCGCGGCGCCTCTTGCGGGCGCCGAAGGGCCGCAGGCTATCATGAATTCCGGAATTTGAATACGGACGACCTTGTGGGCTTCGCGTCGGCCGCCGAGCGCAGTCCGCCTGCCCGGTACGGCCCCGAACCGCCGCACATCCGATCTGCCGTTCCCCAAGATCCGGCGTTCACTGCGATACCAACAGCCGATTCCAAGCATGCCCCGCGGACAGTCGGCCAATGTTATTGTGGTATAGTCTTTTCCGCACTCATCGTAAGAATGCCGGATGGGTGGGTAGGTGCAGTGGCGTCCGTAAACGGGGTGATTCCGTGTCGAAACTTCAGCTCGACCAAGTTGAAATACTGGTGGTCGATCCCGCGGCCGGTTCGCGCGACAGCGTGCGAGACATCCTGCACGACCAGGGTTTCAGAAACATGGCTCTCGGCGAATCCCGCGCCGACATCGAAGCGCGGATCGCGTACAAAATGCCCGATCTGCTGATCTCCGAAGTGGACCTGCCGGACGGCGACTTCGCCGAGCTCGTCATTGGCATCAGACACAATCGGATCGGCGCGAACCCTTTTGTTCCGGTCATCGCGCTGACTTGGGCGCCGCAGCCGGAGCTGGTCCAACGTATCGTCGACTCGGGCGCCGATCTCCTCCTCAACCAGCCGCTTTCGGCCAGCATAATCGCGCAGCGCATCCATGCGTTGATTCACGCCCGCAAACCATTCGCCGTGACGAGCGACTACATCGGCCCGGACCGCCGAGGGGATGCGGGACGCGAATCCGCCATATCCCTGATCGACGTTCCGAACACGCTCGAGGTCAAGGCGACGGGGAAGCAGAACCAAGCCCCCCTTGGCGCGGCCATCGTCGAGAGCGCGCGGGCGGTGAACGTGCACCGGCTGCAGCGCAATGCCGGCTTGATCGCGGCCATCATCGAAGAGATCGCCGCCGGGCTCGAGAACGGCCTGGCCGACGAGGGCACCCTGTCCCAGATCGCGCGCGTTCACAACACGCTCGAGGATACGTCGCGACGCATGGTCGGCACCCCGTTCGACCACGTCTCGGAGCTTTGCGAGTCGCTTGCGAAGGTGCTGCGGGGTACCGCGGAGGCAACGGAGGCGGACACCACCTACACGCGCGAGGTGCGACTGCTGAGGCCCCTGGCCCAGGCGATTCGCGCGGGCTTCGAGGTGGACGCGGCTACGGCTGCGCGAGAAATCTCGGAGTCCTTGGCGGCCAAGCGGTAATGCGGCCGTAGCGTTCCGAGACGCGGTATCGTCGGTCCCGAACCTTTTATTGGAATCGCTCTTCGCGCGATTGATGAGCTGGATGGCGTTCGGCGTCGCGCCGCCCTCTTCAGAGAAGCGCAACGCCCGTGCTTCCGCGCCCGAATCTCGTCCGAAAGCGATCGCGAAACCCGTGACAAGGGAACGGACGACCCCGCAGGCTCCGAGTCACTTGCCAAATTTCCGTTTGCGCCGACGGCGTACGCGTGCCGCCTCGCGCTGCCTTTCGACCATGACCATCACGCCGATGTGCCCCAGATACACGACGATCGGGGGGATGCAGATGACCGAAAGCCTTTCCGCCCAGATCTTGAAGGTCGCCATCTGTTTCTCGCGATTCGCCTCGCTCTTGCAATCATAGCGCTCCGAGAAACTGCCGCGGCAGTCCTTGAGCTTCTGCTGGAACTGCTCCCCACGCGACTGCGCGCGGATTTCGAATTCCTCGTCGTAGCGAAGGAATTCGTACCAAGTGCTGGCCCCGAGCCACAGGACGCCCAAGACGATGAGACACCACCTGGCAATCTTTTCCGCATTCATGAATCATCCCCTGCTGGCGGTAGGCGGCCAATAAATCCGCGCGGGAGCGCGAGACAGCGGGGCACGGGCGCAGAATTGCCGCGAGCGGTCAGCCGTTACGAAGGCGTGCGCGGTAAGAGAACGTTCTGCCTGTCCCCCACGACAGCATTCCGATCTCCATCGGTGCAACCGGCCAATTCTGTGCGATTCGCGCCTGAAACACAAACTTCGGATATTCACGGTCGCGCAGGCGTTTGGCGCCTTCGCAACGACAGTTTGCGGATTCGTGGCGCAAATCGCGCGTCGCTGATAACGTGAATGGCGGGGCGAACGGCAGGAATCGGACAAGACCCATGATGCGATGGATCGCGTCTTCTCCCGAGCCGTCGCGGGAAACCTCGGGCGCCCTCGTGGCCATCGGGTTCATGGTGATGGCGGCGCTGGTGAACGCCAGCGTGGGCGCGATGGTGAAACACCTGTCCGCGGACCTTCATCCTTTCGAGATCGTCTTCTTTCGCGCGCTGTTTGGCATCGTCACCCTTTCGCCGCTGTTGCTCAGGCACGGACTGAGCGCGCTCGAGACCCGCCATTTCAGGCTTTATTTTTTCCGCGCCTGCTTCGCCGTTTCGTCCTTGTTGATGACCTGGACGGCGCTCTCGATCGCGCCGCTCGCCAAGGTGACGGCGATCAGTTTCTCGCAGCCGTTGTTCGCATCCATCCTGGCCGCGGTCTTCATCGGCGAGGCCATTCGCGCGCGCCGGATATCCGCCCTGGTCATCGGCTTCCTTGGAACCTTGATCATCGTTCGACCCGGCTCGGCGGCATTCGACACGGGCTCTGTGCTGGCGATCGGCGGCGCGGCGTGCGCGGCCTCCACGGTGATCTTCATCCGCATCCTATCGCGCACCGATTCGGTTCTCACGTTGACCCTCTATTCCGCCCTTCTCGGCGCGCCGCTGTCCTTCATCGCGGCGATCGGTTTTTGGCAGACGCCGACGCTCGAGCAATTGGGGTGGCTGGCGCTGATCGGCGGCGTCAGCGCCATTGGGCAGCTGTGTTTCACACAGGCCTACAAGCTCGTCGCCGTCGCCACGGTCTCGCCCGCCACGTTCACGCGACTGATCTGGGCCGCGCTCATCGGCTACGTGGTGTTCGCCGAGGTTCCCGACCGCTGGACCTGGGCGGGCGGCGCGTTGATCTTCGCCGCGGTCAGCTATATCGCGTTTCGCGAGCGGGCCACGAAAGGTGACCGGCCGGGTTCGGCCACTTCGGCGCCGCACGCATGATGGTCATCCCATGAACACGATCGGAACTCTGGCCTCACAAGTCTCGGAGAGCCGCCGCGGCATCCTCTGGTTCCTGTTTGCGGTCCTGGTGTTCTCGACGATGGACGTCGTCGCCAAGCACCTTACCGCCCACTACCCGATCCCGCAGATCGTGTGGGCGCGGCACACTCTGCCCTTGTTGGTTCTGGCCGTCGTGCTCAACCGGCGCCTTCCTGGGTTCTTGACGAGCCGGCGGGTCGGACTGCAAGTGGCCCGGTCCTGCCTTCTGCTCGGCGCATCGGTCTGCTTCTATTTTGCGTTGCGGGTCTTGACCCTCGCCGACGCTACCGCCGTGACCTTCGTCGGCCCCCTTCTCGCGGTGGCGATGTCGGTGCCGCTATTGGGCGAGTGGGTCGGCCCGAGGCGCTGGACAGGCGTGCTGATCGGATTCGTAGGCGCGCTGATCATCATCCGGCCGGGCACGGGGGTCATGAAGTTCGCCGCATTTCTGCCGCTCGGCGCGGCGCTCTGCTTCGCGCTCTATCAGATCGCGACGCGGCGCTTGCGGGGAATCGACGGCCCCGTGACGACGCTCGCCTTTATGGCGGTCACCGGCACCGTCGTGACGAGCGCCATCGTGCCCTTCTTTTGGATTCTGCCCGATCTCGCGGGTGGACTCCTCATGGGATCGCTTGGCATGCTCGGCACCACCGGGCATTTCGCGCTGATCAAGGCCTTCGAGTCGGCGCCGGTTTCGGTCATCGCGCCGTTCGACTACACCGCCTTGATCTGGGCGGCGCTTTTCGGGTACTTCATATTTAACGAAATGCCCGACACGTTCACGATCCTGGGCGCGCTCGTGATCACCGGAAGCGGCCTCTACATCTTGCGGCGTGAATCGGTGCGATCCGTGGTTGCGCCCGAGGTTCCAGGCAACGCGGGGACCGGACCCGGTGCGTCGCGATGACGCCGGGGGGCGAACGATGACCGAGCTCACGGACAAGATCGCGTTGGTCACGGGTGGGGCCGGCGGAATCGGATCGGCGATCGTTCGCGAATTCGCGGACGCCGGCGCCCGCGTCGTGCTCCACTATCGCGAGGGCGCCGAACGGGCGTGTGCTTTGGCCGACGCCTTGGGTCCCGATCGTTGCTACCTCGTGCAGGCCGATTTCGGATCCGACGACGGCGTTCTCGAGCTGTGGCGCGCGGCGGTAGGCTGGAGAGGCGGAATCGACATCCTGGTCAACAACGCGGCCCTGCATGCGAGGGTCGATCCGGAAGCGGATTTCGAAGAATGGAACGCGGTCTGGCGGCGATCGTTCCAGGTCAACGTCTTTGCCGCCGCACACTTGTGCCGCGAAGCGGTGGCCCATTTCCGCGGCCGCGGAGGCGGTGTCGTCATCAACATCAGCAGTCAGGCGGCGCACAAGGGAAGCCACGCGGATTTCATGCATTACGCGGCGGCCAAGGCCGCGCTAAAGGCGCTGACCCAAAGCATCGCCCGCGCCTATGCCCCAGAAGGCGTCTTTGCCTACGTTCTCGCACCCGGCTTCGTGCGCCGGCCGGAAGGCCACGCCGGCCCGCGTCCGGAGCTTCCCATGGGAGAGGCGCCCGCCGAGGAGATCGCCGCGTTCGCGCGCTTCCTGGCCTCAGGCAACGCGCGGCACGCTACCGGCGCCACGGTCGACATCACCGGCGCATCGTACATCCGCTGAACGACCATCGCGGCGCGGCGCGGGCCTTTGATCAGCACTGGCCGCGGTTCGCCGCCGGCCTATAATGGCCACCGGAAGGGGCGCTCTCATGAACGACACGAGCTACGCGGGCGACGTGACGCCGGACCAGGCGTGGCGCGCGCTGGAAAGCGAGGCGGACGCGGTGCTGGTGGACGTGCGCACCGAGTCCGAATGGCATTACGTCGGCCTGCCCGACTTGTCCGAGCTGGGCAAGGAGCCGCTTCTCATCTCGTGGCAGTTCTTTCCCGCCATGGACCCCAATCCGGAATTCGCATCCGCGCTCGAGGCCGCGTGCCCCGACCGGAACGCGCGCTTGTTGTTCCTATGCCGCGGCGCAATCCGTTCGAAGGAAGCCGCAATCGCCATGACGGCGCGCGGCTTCACGCGCTGCTACAACGTCTCGGGCGGTTTCGAGGGGCCGGTCGATGAGGAGCGCCGCCGCGGTCGGGTTTCCGGCTGGAAGGCGGCGGGCCTACGCTGGGCACAGACCTGACCGGCGGGCGGGCCCGGACCCACCACCCGCTTCGAGGAGGAATCACCATGAACGACCAGGCAAGATACGAATCCGAGGGGCTGAGATATCCCAAGTTCAAGCG
>JASMAE010000017.1 GCA_030754475.1 Rhodospirillales bacterium | reverse complement strand
CATGCTGATAATCTGTTCTGGGGTGTAGCGTTTACGGCTCATTTTGTCCTCCTTTCGAGGGGGCAAAATGCGCCAAACTCTCTTAACAAATCTGGACCACTTTTAGGGGGTCACTCCAGTTCTGCGACCCTCACCACCCTCATTTTAAGGCGAAGACCTTGACGCTGGCGGCGTAGTCATTGACGTCGATCCCCCGTAGCGCCTTCAGCCCCTCGTCCGTGCTGGTGGGGTCCGCGGTGCCGCAGCAGGCAGCGGAAGGGTCGGCATCGGGGGCGGCGCAATCCTTGTAGAGGTTGAGATCGGATTCCGAGTCCACGATCCGCACCGACGCGAACCCGGCCTGGCGCAAGAGACGCTCGTAATCGGCGATCGTCAGAGCGCCGGCGATGCAGCCGGTGAGTGCGGCGACGCTATCGGAAAGTGCCTGCGGCAGAGGCTGCTTCAGCGCGATATCGCTCACCGCCAGGCGCCCGCCGGGTTTGAGGATGCGAAAGATTTCCTCGAAGGCACGCAGCTTGTCGGGAACGAGGTTGAGGACGCAGTTGCTGATCGCGCAGTCGATGCTGTCGTCGTCCAACGGCATGTCGTCGATCTCGGCGCGATGGAACGCCACGTTGGAACGGCCCGCCTTGTCGGCGTTGCGGCGCGCGAGCGCCACCATGTCGGGGGTCATGTCGATGCCGATGGCCCTTCCGGTCGGTCCGACCCGTTGCGCCGCGAGGAACACGTCGAGGCCGCCGCCGCTTCCCAGATCGACCACGGTCTCGCCCTCGCGCAGGCTGGCCATGGCGGTCGGGTTGCCACAACTCAGGCCCATGTTGGCCTCGGCCGGGATGCTCGCAAGTTCGTCTTCCGAATAGCCGAACGCGGCGGCCAAGCGCCGCGTGTTCTTATCGCGGCTGCTGAGACCTTTGCGGGCGATCTCTGCGTAGTGTTCGCCGACGACGGTCTTGATATCTTGATCCATGGACCGCTCCCGGTTTGCGTGTCCGAACTCCTATGGGAATTATCGGCCCATAGGCAAGCCTTTCACAAGGGGGCCAGTGAGGCCGCTGAATTCGCGGACGTCCAAGCCGCGTCGGAACGGCGCTTGGGCGCGACACCCGCGACCGGGCTTCCGGGCGCGATCCTTGGCGGTGGAAATCAGACGCCTCGCCGGGATAGAATAGGCGGCTGCGCGGCTGCGCGTCGCGCGTGCCCGCGTGCACGGGCCGCGGACGTGAATCCTGGGGACGAACATATGGAATTCGAGGGCATCTATCCGCCCGTGATCACGCCGTTCAAGGACGACCAGTCCTTCGACGAACGCGCCTGGGCGGACATGATCGACTATCAGATCGAGAACGGCGCCCACGGGGTCATCATCGGGGGCACGACGGGCGAGTTCTACGCGCTGACGCGCGACGAGCGCGTCCAGCAGTTCCGCAAAGCGCACGACGTGGTCGGTGGCCGCGTGCCCTGGCTCGCGGGCGTCAACGATTTACAAACCGATTCCGTCTGTGCATACGCGAGCGCGGCGAAAGAGGCCGGCGCCGGTGCGCTTTTGCTCGCCGCGCCCCCGTACTCGCTTCCCACCGAGCGTGAACTCGCCGCCCACTGCCTGCGGGTCGAGCGCGCGGCGAAGCTTCCGATCATGCTCTACAACTACCCCGGACGCACCGGCGTGATGATGGGCGAGGAGTTCCTGGAACGGGTCGGGCGCAACCCCAACTTCTGCGCGATCAAGGAATCGAGCGGCGACATCCACCGCATCCACCTGCTCGCTCGCGAGTTCCCGCACATCCAGTTGAGCTGCGGTATCGACGACCTGGCACTCGAATTCTTCGTCTGGGGCGCGAGAAGCTGGGTCTGCGCGGCCGCCAATTGCGCGCTTCCCGAGACCTTGGCGCTGTACGAGGCCTGCGTCGTCGAGCGCGACTTCGAAAAGGGCTGCCGGATCATGCAGGCGTTGCTGCCGCTGACCACCGTCTTGGAGCGCGGCGGCAAGTTCCTGCAGTGCGTCAAGTTCGCGTGCGAACTGCAGGGCCTTCCAGGGGGCGCGGTACGCCTGCCGCAGCGGCCCATGACCAAGGAGCTCCGCCGCCAGATGACGGACGTGATGCTCACCGCCAAGAAGACCGTCCGCGCCATCGTCGCAGAAAGCGCCGCCCGGGCGGCACCGAAGGGGCCGCGCCCGGTCAGCGTGGACAGGGCGCCCGCGCCCGCACGGAAGCGGGCCTCGGCCCGGGCCACATCGGACTGAAGGGAGGGGTGAGATGAACGATCTTTTGACTCGCGACGAATACGGCGCCATCGCCACGGAGCTGTCGCTTCCCGTCAACGCCTTTATCCACGGGCGCTTCACGCCGGCCAATAGCGGCGCGACCTTCGAGACCGTCAACCCGGCGACGGGGGAGGTGCTCGCCGAAGTTGCGTCATGTGATCCCGAAGACGTGGACCGCGCCGTCGTCAAGGCCCGCGAGGCCTTCGAACGCGGCGCCTGGTCGAAGATGCACCCGGCCGAGCGCAAACACGTTCTTATCCGGCTGGTCAAGCTCTTGAAGCGGAACCGGTACGAGCTGGCCGTGATGGAGAGCCTCGAAAGCGGCAAGGCGATCCGCGACTGCGCCCTGATCGACTTGCCCGAGACTTGGAACTGCCTCGAATGGCATGCCGAGGCGACCGACAAGATCTACGGCCAGGTCTCGCCGTCGGGCGACGACGCCTTGGGAATGATCGTCCGCGAGCCGCTCGGCGTGGTTGCCTGCGTGATCCCGTGGAACTTCCCGGTCATGCTCATGGCCTGGAAGATCGGCCCCGCCTTGGCGGCCGGAAACAGCGTGATCGTAAAACCGGCGGAACAGACCAACATGACGGCGCTTCGCGTGGCGGAACTGGCGCTCGAGGCCGGAATCCCGGAAGGCGTGCTCAACGTCGTCACCGGCCTCGGCGAAACTGCCGGCAAGGCTATCGGGCTTCACCCCGGTATCCGCATGGTCTCGTTCACCGGCTCGACGGAGGTCGGCCGGCTGTTCCTCGAGTACTCCGCCAAAAGCAACCTGAAGAGGATCGTGCTCGAATGCGGCGGAAAGAACCCCTGCCTTGTGCTCGAGGACGTGGAAAACCTGGATTCCGTCGCCGCCCACGTCACCCAATCGGTGCTCTGGAACATGGGCCAGAACTGCTCGTCGAACTCGCGTCTTATCGTTCACCGAAAAATCAAGGACGCGCTCGTAGAGAAGGTTATGGACCGGTTCCGCGAATGGCGTATTGGCGACCCGCTCGATCCCCAGAACCATCTCGGCGCCATGACCACGCGCGAGCAGTACGACAAGGTTCTGGGCTACATCGAGACCGGCAAGAAGGAAGGGGCGGAGCTTCTCGTCGGCGGGACTGCGCTCGAGAACGGCGGCGGCTACTTCATCGCGCCCACCATCTTCGACGGCGTCGCGCCGGAGATGACGATCGCGCGCGAAGAGATCTTCGGACCCGTGCTGTCGGTCATCACGG
>JASMAE010000016.1 GCA_030754475.1 Rhodospirillales bacterium | reverse complement strand
AGGGAATATGAACTTTGGCCGAAACCGTCAGAACCAGGGAACCGGCGATTGCCAGGATCACACCGTGGGTCCATGCCTGGGCGCGCCCGTGCACCGGCCAAAGGGTCGTAGCGAGGGTCGCGCGGGAAATGGCGAGTTCGGACATGTCGGCAACCCTCGGTATCGTGCTGACGGGGCGTGGAAGGGCCGCTAAGTAACACCCTTTCCGGGTCAAGTAAATCGGTTGGACTTCGCGAATCCCCTGGGGGCCATTCGCCCGGCCTGGCCCCGATTTCCGTACCATGGACCAAGATCCGTCTCGGTCCGGGTTCGGCTGGCGCCGGCGGACCACGCTAGCCCGGTTTGGGACGAAAAAGTAGTCGCATCCGATAGCCCGCCGGCGCGATAGCGCTGGAGGATCACGCCGCGTCCGCGAGTCATGACCGGCACCTCCGAAAGCGCAAAGATCAGAAGCTTCCGGTTCTCGCCGACGACGGCCACCCGATCGTCAGCCTCGCCGACGGGCGCGCAGCAGACCGCTTCTTCGCCTGCGGCGAGGGTCAGCACCTGCTTTCCGTTGCGGGTCTGGGCGACGACGTCGGACTCTGCGACCACGAACCCGCGTCCCGCGCCCGAAGCCGCAAACAACATTCCCTGCGGCCGGTACACGAACATAGCGAGCAGATCGTGATCGTTGGGAAGCTCGATCATCAGCCGCAACGGCTCGCCCTGGCCGCGCCCGCCGGGAAGTTTGTCGCAGCCCAAAGTATAAAAGCGCCCGTTGGTCGCGAAGATGATCAGCTTGTCGGTGGTTTCGGCGTGGATCACAAACTTGGCCCGGTCGCCTTCCTTGTATCTGAGCTCGCCCGCGTCCGCCACATGGCCCCTGACCGCCCGCATCCAGCCCTTCTCGGAACAGACGACGGTGGTCGGCTCACGCTCGACCATGGCGTCCGGGGGCACGTTGACGGCGGGCGGTGGCAGTCCGATCTCGGTCCTCCGGCGGCCAATCTCGGTCGACTTCGAGAACCGGGCCCGCGTCTCGGCGATCTCGCCCGCGATCACTTTCCATCGCCGTTTCTCGGAGTTCAGGATGGCCGTGATCTCGGTGCGTTCGTCCTCAAGGCTTCGATTCTCGTCGGCGATCTTCTTCTCTTCGAGCCTGCGTAACTGGCGAAGCCGCATGTTCAGCACCGCATCGGCCTGGACATCGTTGATCCGAAGCGTCTTCATCAGCGCCGCCTTGGGCTCGTCTTCGTCGCGGATGATCCGGATGACCTCGTCGATGCTGGCGTAGACCGCCATCAGCGCGGCAAGCACCTCGAGGCGACGCTCGATTCGCTCGAGGCGGTGGCGCTTGCGGCGCAACAGCACCTCGTGGCGGTGATCGAGAAACGCCGCCAGCACCTCGCGCAGGTTCATCACCCGCGGCGTCCTTTTGTGGTCGAGCACGTTCAAGTTGAGGCCAACGCGCACCTCCAACTCGGTCTGGCGGAAGAGCTGTTCCATCAGTACGTCAGGCGCGACGCTGCGGTTGCGCGGCTCAAGCACGATCCGCACCGAGGCATCCGATTCGTCCCGGATGTCGGCCAAAAGGGGCAGTTTTCGGGCGAGCAGCAGTTCCGCAATCCGTTCGACCAGGCGCGACTTCTGAATCTGGTAGGGGATCTCGCTCACCGCGACCTGGTAAAGGCCGTGGCGCAGCTTCTCCACTGCGTAACGGGCCCGCACCCGGAAGCCGCCGCGGCCGGTGCGATAGGCATCGACGATGTTCTCGCGCGACTCGACCAGGATACCGCCGGTCGGGAAGTCGGGACCCGGGATCAGCTCGACCAGCTTCTCGTACGTCGCCTGCGGCCGTTTGATCAGGTGAATGAGGGCGTCGCAGATTTCGGTGACGTTGTGCGGCGGAATGCTCGTGGCCATGCCGACCGCGATCCCCGTGGCGCCGTTCGCGAGCAGGTTGGGAAGGCCCGCTGGAAGGACGACCGGTTCGTCGTCCTCGGCGTCGTACGTGGTTCGAAAGTCGACCGCGTCTTCATCGATGCCGGCGAGAAGCGCCTCGGCGGCGACCGTCAGGCGGGCCTCGGTGTAGCGCATGGCAGCGGCGTTATCGCCATCGATGTTGCCGAAATTCCCCTGTCCTTCGACCAGCGGGTAACGGGCGGCAAAGTCCTGCGCCAACCGAACCAGCGCGTCGTAGACCGCGGTGTCGCCATGGGGGTGGTAACGGCCGATCACGTCGCCTACGACGCGGGCGCATTTCTTGAAGCCGGAGCCCGGTTCGAGCCGGAGCTGGCGCATCGCGAACAGCAGGCGCCGCTGCACGGGCTTCAGGCCGTCGCGAACGTCGGGTAGCGAGCGCGCCATGATGGTCGACAGCGCATACGAAAGATAGCGCTCGCCAAGGGCCTCGCCGAAGGGTGTCTCGCGGATATCTCCGCCGGGGGCGATTTCGTTCATGGGCGTTGAAGGCGCGCTCACAGGCGTGGTAAACTAGATATAGTAGTTACGTGGCGCCTCACGTCAATATATGCCGCAATATATGCGCGGTTCTATTCGCTGTGACTATTGGCTTCCGCGGCGAGCATGTCGTAGAGCCGCTGGCGCGCGGCCGGCGCTCGTCGCGCAAGAGGTGCCAGCGCATGGTGTTCCAGGAAATATCCCGTCAGCCGCAGGCCGTCGGTCACGTCGCGCGCCGACGCCTCGCCGCCGGCCAAAAGGAACGGCGGCAGCGCGAGCAGTGATCGCCGGTACGGCTCGCCCGCTTCCCGAGAGACTGCGCGTCCGGTCTTGGGCGAGACGTAATCCAACTGGTCACGACGGCCGGTCGCCGCGCAGCGCTCGAGATCGAGGCCGAAGCCGACCTCGCGCAGCAATACGAGCTCCCAGCGCACGAATTCCTCGGGCCAACGGTCTTCCGCGAAAGAATCGAGGAGGAGCGCAAGCGCGTCGAAGACGGCCCGGTGCGGTTCGCGCTCGGGCAGTATGACGTCGGCCAGCGTGCAGGCCGCGCTCAGCCCCGTGAGGGCGCGCCGGTCGTCGAACGCGCGGGCGGCATGCGAGACGGTCAATTCGCAGCGCAGCGTGCCGAGGTGCTCGGGCAGCCGCGCCCACCAGCGCGCCTCCATGCGGTTGCCCGCCTGAAGGATGCCACGCATGCGCTTTCCCGCGCCGCCACGCACGAGGCCAGCGTAGCGGCCGTGCTCGCGGCTCAGCACGCTGGCGATGGCCGACGTCTCTCCGTGGGACCGGGTCGAAAGGACGATGGCGTCGTCGATCCATTCCATTCCGTTACCAACCGTCCGGCCTGCTCACGCGCACCACCCGCCGTTCGCCCGGGCGATCAGGCGTTGAAATCGAGCCCCCATTCGCGATAGCGCTCGGGGTCGTCCCCCCAGCGTTCGCGGACTTTCACGAACAGAAAGAGGTGCACGCGGCGCTCGAACAATTCCTCGAGTTCGCGCCGGGATTCCGCGCCGATCGCCTTGACGCGTTGACCGCCTTTCCCGAGCACGATGCCCTTCTGGCTGTTGCGTTTGACGAAAATCACCTGCTCGATTCGGACACTTCCGTCGCCTCGTTCCTGCCAGCGTTCGGTTTCGACCGTCGCTGCGTAGGGCAACTCCTGGCGAAGTTCGAGAAACACCTTCTCGCGCGTCACTTCCGCGGCAAGGAGGCGGAGCGGCATGTCGGAAATCTGATCTTCGGGAAAGAGCCACGGGCCCTCGGGTACGGCGCTCGCGAAGTACGTCTTCACCGCGCCGACCCCGTCGCCGTTGAGGGCCGAGATCATGAAGGTTTCAGCGAACCGCGCGGTCGCGGCGGCCTCGGTAGCCAAGGCGAGCAACGCGGGCTTCTTTACGCGGTCGATCTTGTTCAGGACGAGCACCGCATTTCGTTTGCTGTCCGCCAACCGTTCCAGGATGCGCCGCGTATCGCCGTCGATTCCCTTGGCGCTGTCGACCAGAACCGCCACCAGGTCCGCGTCCGCGGCCCCGCTCCATGCGGCGGCAACCATCGCGCGGTCGAGGCGCCGCCGGGGCGCGAAGATGCCGGGCGTGTCAACGAACACGATCTGGGAGGCGCCGGCGATGCAGATCCCAAGCACGCGGGTGCGGGTCGTCTGCACTTTGGGCGTGACGATCGAAACCTTGGCGCCGACGAGGTAGTTGACGAGCGTCGATTTTCCGACGTTGGGGGCGCCCAGGATGGCGACGTATCCGCACTGGCTAGGGCGCGCGCCCTCGATCATGCGGACTTCTTCCGCCGCCGCGTCAGCCGCTGCAGCAGCGCCGCCGCCGCCGCCTGCTCGGCGACCTTCTTGGTGGTGCCGCGGCCGGTGGCGGGTGCGCGGCGCCCAACGCGGGCGGCGACCTCGAAGACGGGCGCGTGCTGGGGCCCCGTGCGTTCCACCACGCTGTAGACGGGCAGGCCCATGGATTCGGCCTGAGTCCATTCCTGTAGCGCCGTCTTGGGATCCTTGGGGGGCTCCGCTTGCGCCTCCATCATCGCCGTCCAGTGGCGGTGGATGAAGTCGGACGCGGCCGCGAGCCCGCCGTCCAGGTAAAGCGCGGCGATCACGGCTTCGCACGCGTTGGCGAGAAGCGAGGGATTGCTCCGACCGCCGCCGTCCTCCTCGCCGGTGGCGAGAATCACGTAGTTCGACAATCCGATGTCCTGCGCCACCCGCGCCAGCGCCTTGCCGCTGACAAGGGTCGCGTGCCGGCTCGCAAGCGCACCTTCGTTCTCGTTCGCGTAGCGATGGAACAAAAGCTCGGCGACCACCAGTCCCAGCACACGGTCGCCGAGAAACTCCAGGGTTTCGTAAGATTGTCCGGCGGCCCCGGGATTTCTCGCCGCGCTTGCGTGGGTCAGCGCCCGGCACAGAAGGTCCGGGCGCGTGAAGTGGTGTCCGAGCGTCTTTTCGAGCGTGCCGGCGCCGGCCTCGCGGCGCGCCGTCATTCGATGCCGTCGAACAGGCGCCCGAAGCGGATCGACCACGGCCATTTCCAGAATTCCCAGATCGAGCCGTCAATCGAGAAGAACAGGAACTCCGCGCGCCCCACGAGGTTTTTGATCGGAATGAACCCGATTCTTCGGCTATCGAGAGAGTTGTCGCGATTGTCCCCCATGCCGAACACGTGGCCCTCGGGCACCGAGTAGGGTTTGGTCGAATCCAGCGGACCGTCCTCGCTTTCTTCGACGATGGCGTGGCTGCGGCCGTTGGCGAAGGTCTCGATGTACTGCGCCGAGCGGCGCGTGTTGCCGAATGAATCGCGCACCACGCGATCTTCGATCCGCTCGCGCTTGACGGACGTGCCGTTGACGTGGAGGACGCCATGGCGCAACTGGATTACGTCGCCGGGCAGCCCGACAATGCGTTTGATGTAGTCGATCTTGGTATCGGAGGGCAGCTTGAAAACCGCCACGTCACCGCGCTCGGGCGGTCGCAACCAGAGGCGGCCCGATATCAGCGGCAATCCGAAGGGCAGCGAATACCGACTGTAGCCGTACGAATATTTCGATACGAACAGGAAGTCGCCCACCAGCAACGTTGGGATCATCGAGCCTGAGGGGATGTTGAACGGCTCGTACGCGAATGTCCGGATTACGAGCGCGATCAAGGCGGCATAGATGGCCGTCTTGATTGCATCGAGGAACGGGTTCGTCTTATGTTTAGACATTAATTAATCATGATACGTTGTTGATATTAAAAGATTTAAACGAGCAGTCATTGCGGTGCGGTCTCGATGTAGCGGGCTCGAACCCAAGCTGTCAAGACGCTTTCCCGATCGGCCCGATCGCCGGACCGCGTGCCCGTTTCATCGGATCGGGACCGCGGAGATCACGACGACCGCATGAGCGAACGGCCGCTCGTCCGTCAAACTGACGTCGATGTGCGCTTCCATGCCGGGCGGCGTCAACGCCTCGAGCCGTAACTTCGCGCCGCCCGTGAGCGACATGATGGGCTTGCCCGATGGTAGGTTTTGCACCCGCATATCGCGCCAGAAAACGCCCTGGCGCAACCCGGTCCCGAGCGCCTTGGAACAGGCTTCCTTGGCGGCAAAATATTGGGCGTAGGTCCGAGCGGGGTCGGCTCGGCCTTCCGCGCGCGCGCGCTCGCCGTCGGTAAAGATTCGTTCGCAAAAGCGCGTGCCGAACCGACTTAAAGTTCTTTCCAAGCGGCGGACGTCGAGAAGATCCGTGCCGATCCCGATAATCATCAAGAGGTTCGCACCGAGACCGTTCCGTCACGCCGAACGCTCGCCGTGGGCCTCGGCCCGCGCCGTGTCCATCAAGGAGCGCATGCGTTTCACGCTGCTCTCGAGCCCGCCGAAGATCGCCTCGCCGACGAGAAAATGCCCGATGTTCAGCTCGACGATGGTCGGAATCGCCGCGATCGCGCCCACCGTTTCGAAGGAGAGGCCGTGGCCCGCATGACATTCCAAGGCCAAGTGCTCGGCGTGCGCCGCCGCTTCGATGATCCGCTGTAGCTCGCGATGGCGCGCGTCGCCGGTGGCGTCACAATATGCGCCGGTATGAAGCTCGACCACCGGGGCGCCGAGCGCAACCGCGGCATCGAGATGCCGCGGCTCGGGCTCGATAAACAACGACACCCGAATCCCCGCATCGCTGAGTTGCGAGACGAACTGCTTAAGGTGATCGTGGGAGGAAAACACGTCGAGCCCGCCTTCGGTGGTTCTCTCCTCGCGTTTCTCAGGCACGATGCAGGCCGCGTGCGGCTTGTGATGCAGCGCGATCTCGAGCATTTCCGGGGTCGCCGCCATCTCTAGGTTCAGTGGCACCTGGATGCTTTCCCCGAGCCGGCGGATGTCGTCGTCCGAGATGTGACGGCGGTCTTCGCGCAGGTGCGCCGTGATCCCGTCGGCGCCTGCGTTCTCGGCCAGGTTCGCCGCCTGCACCGGATCGGGGTGGCAGCCGCCGCGCGCGTTACGGATGGTCGCCACGTGGTCGATGTTCACCCCAAGCCGCGGTTTCGTTTTCATCCCAGAGTCTCCTTTAGCAGCGTCCTCTCCTTCCTCAGGCGTCGGATCTCGCGCCGACTCCGATAGCTCGCCACCAAGGACCGGATCGGGAAATAGATTGCCAGCCAGATCGCAATCGCCGTCGGGACGCTGCCGGCCAGCATCGGCCCCAGCACCGGCCAAACGGACTCGAACATGAAACGAACGTCGAAACGCAACGCCGCCTTCAGCATAGCGCCAAAAAACGTGACGAAGTCCACTTTGTCGGTCGAGACGTTGCCGTCGAACCCCATCCACCGGCCCAATTCGAAGGTCCATATCCAGATGAAGGGGAACGTCCACGGGTTTCCGAGCAAGCTCCCGATGGCGGAGGCGATGATGTTTCCGCGGATCAGCCAAGCCAGCGCCGCGGCAACCACGAGGTGGGTGCCCACGAACGGCGTGACCGCGATGGCGGCGCCGCATGCAAACCCGGCCGCGATCTCGTGCGGGGTGGCGTGCAGGCGGGCGAGCCGGTGGCGTAGGTATTCGGTCGAGCGCCGCCAACCCATTCTCGGCCACAGGAACTCGCGGAACCGCAAGGTCCACGGCTGCTTGCTTCGGCGTCCTAAAACCATCTCTCTCACGCGCGGCGTCGAGAGGGCCAGACAATCACTGCGGAAAAGACGTCAGCCACGCGCCCGCTCGACGGCATTGATGACGCGCGTCGAGCGCAAGGCGGCGATGATGTCTGTCAAATGCTTCACGTCGCGCACTTCGATATCAAGCATCATGTCGAAGAAGTCCGACGAGCGGTTGGTGATCTTGAGGTTCGAGATGTTGCCTTGACTGCGGGCGATAATGGTCGAGAGATTGCCGAGGCTTCCCGGTTCGTTCAGGCACGTGAGCGTGATGCGCCCGACGTGCGACTCGGACGTTTCGCTCTTTACGTCCCACGAGACGTCGAGCCAGCGTTCCGGGGATTCGGCGTGGTTCTTCAGGCTCTCGCAATCGATCGTATGGATGTTCACTCCCTTGCCGCTGGCGACGATCCCGACAATGCGATCGCCCGGAAGCGGGTGGCAGCAGCCCGAGAAGTGCACGGCCATTCCAGGAATCAGCCCAATGATGGGGATCGGCGTGCTGTCGCTCTCGCGCCGTTTCCGGCGGGCGCTGCTCAGCGGAACCACAGTGGCGGTGGCGCGCACCCTTTTCGTGCTGGGAACGGCCGCTTCCAGCACCTCGCGCCCGGTATGGTGGCCCGCGCCCACCGCGATGCATAGCTCATCGAGGTTGTTCGCGCTGAAAGCCTTCAGCACCCCTTTGACCGACTTGGCCGTGAACTCGATATCCTCGTCCTTGAAGGTGCGCTGGAGGATGGAGTGGCCGAGTTCCAGGTATTGTCCGCGTTCCTTGAGGTGAATGAAGCGGCGGATGCACGCCCGGGCCTTGCCGGTCACGACGAAGCGTTCCCACGTCGGCGATGGTGTTTGCGCCTTCGACGTGATGATCTGGACCTGATCACCGTTGTGGAGGACCGTGCGCAGCGGCATGATTCTCCCGTTGATCTTGGCTCCGACGCAGGTGTTGCCGACTTCCGAGTGGACCTTGTAGGCGAAGTCGACCGGGTTCGCTCCCTGGGGAAGGTTGATCAGATCGCCCTTGGGCGTGAAGCAGAACACCTGGTCCTGGAACATCTCGAGCTTGGTGTGTTCCAGAAACTCCTCCGGCTCGATCGCGTTCTCCAAGATGTCCAAGAGCTCGCGCAGCCATCGGTATTGGCGGCCGTCAGTATTTTTCACGCCATGCTTGTATTGCCAGTGGGCGGCGATCCCGAACTCGGCGATCTCGTGAAACTCGCGCGTCCGGATCTGAACCTCGATGCGCTGCTGCTCGGGTCCGATCACACCCGTGTGCAAGGAGCGATAACCGTTCGCCTTCGGGGTGCTGATGTAATCCTTGAACCGCTCGGGTACCATCCGATACGAGCCGTGAATAACCCCTAGCGCGCGATAGCATGTCTCGATCGACTCGACGACGATCCGGAAAGCCATGACGTCGGACAGCTGCTCGAATTCCACGTTCTTGCGCTGCATCTTGCGCCAAATCGAATACGGATTCTTCTCGCGTCCCTTGATATCGGCAACGACTTCAGCCGCGGCGAGCGTTTCGTCGAGCTGCTCGATGATCCGCGGCACCAGGTTTCCGCCCTCGGAGCGCAGGAATTCGAGCCGCGCCATTATCGAGTCGCGGGCGTCGGGGTTGAGCTCGGCGAAGGCCAGGTCCTCGAGCTCGGATTTCATCTCCTGCATGCCCATGCGCTCGGCCAGCGGTGCGAATATCTCCATCGTCTCCATGGCGATGCGCCGCCGTGTCTCCAGATCCGAGATGAACCGGAGCGTACGCATGTTGTGCAGCCGGTCGGCCAGCTTCACCAACAGGACGCGGATATCCTCGGACATCGCCAGCAAGAGCTTGCGGAAGTTGTCCGCCTGCTGCGCGTGGTCCGATTGAAGCTCTATTCGGGTAAGTTTGGTGACGCCGTCGACCAGCCTCGCCACTTCCTCGCCGAAATGGCGCTCGATATCGGCCAGCGTGACGGGCGTGTCCTCGATGGTGTCGTGCAGCAGCGCTGTCACGATGGACGCCGTATCCAGCTTGTAGTCGGTGAGGATCCCGGCGACGTCGAGCGGATGCGAGAAATAGGGGTCGCCCGAGGCCCTTTTCTGGGCGCCGTGGGCCTTCATGGCGAAGACGTAGGCGCTGTTGAGGGCGTCCTCGTCGGCGTTCTTGTCGTATCCTTTGACTTTTTCGACGAGCTCGAACTGCCTGATCACGGCGCCCAACTCCATCGCTCATGCAAACTGCCGGCGCCGTTCGGACGTGACGCGGGGTGCGGCCGCAGGTTCAGGCGGCGGCGATTCACGTCTTCGCCGCCATCGAGGCGTTCACGCGGTTCCGGTTTCGTCCTCCGCTTCCACATCCGAAGCGACTTCGGGCTCGGCGACCTTGTCCCGGTCTTCGGTGTCCGCGTTCTCCGCGCCTTCTTCGCTTGGCGCTGCGTCCCCGCTCGCCAGTACGGCCTCGTCGTTGCTCGCCAGCAGAGCCTCATCCTCGATCGCCAGAAGGTCTTCCGCGACGATTTCGTCGGCGGGCGCCTCGTCGACTTCGGTCATCTGCTGCTGGATCGCGATGAAGTCCAACTCGTCCACTTCCGGCTCGTCGATTTCGACGTGCTTTTGCTGGTCCTTTATGAGGGCGTTCTCCAGCTCGTCGACCGACACCGTTTCCTCGGCGATCTCGCGCAGCGCGATCACGGGATTCTTGTCGTTGTCGCGATCGACCGTGATCGACGCCCCGGACGAGACGGCCCGTGCCCGCTGCGACGCCAGCATGACCAGCTTGAAGCGGTTGGAGACCCTGAGTACGCAATCCTCGACCGTAACTCGCGCCATAAGCATTTCCCCGAAACGCGTGAAACACGCAAAAGAAACCAAGAATATATGAATATATATTGTGCACAGCAACATTGGCAAGACGCTTGCCAACCGAAAACGGCCCCGATCCGCCTCACAATTCGCTTATCGCCGGGATCGGAGCCGCCACCTCACGCCTCGTCGTCGATGGCGACGGCCATCTGCTCCGGGGAAAGCGCGGCAATGAGATCGCCGACGCTTTGATCGAGCGTGGGATGACGCCATTCCGGGGCGATTTCGCGAAGGGGCTTCAATACGAAGGCGCGTTCATGCATGCGCGGGTGCGGCACGATCAGGGCTTCGTTCTCGTCGCTGACGTGGTCGTGAAAGGCAAGGAGGTCAAGATCCAGCGACCGCGCCGCGTTCGGGGCCCCCCGGACGCGACCGAAATCGTCTTCGATGCAGTGCAGCACGGCAAGTATCTCGACCGGATCAGAGTCGGTCTCGACCGCAGCGACGCCGTTGACGTACCACGGTACGTCGGCGGCGGGCACAGGGGCGCTCGTGTACCACCGCGATTGGCGCAGGAGCCGAATTCCTTTGTCCGCCATGGCGACGAGCGACCCTTCGCAGTTGCCCCGCGGCGTGCCGAACCGGGGACCTGGAAGGTTGGAACCGATTCCGATCAGAATCAAACCGTTGTGCCCACTTAGGACGAAACTTCGCACTTGCGAAATGAGATTGCGGTGATTAAGTATCTTGCGACTGCCCCCGCGCAGCGGCCACGACCGCGATTGGGCTTGCTGCCGGCGGGTTTGCGAAGGTTTGCACTGGTCGAATATTGTTCGCAAGTGAATCATTTGAGGATCCGATTATGATCTTTTACCCTCAGGAACGCCTCGCTCTCTTCATCGACGGCTCCAATCTGTACGCGGCGGCGCGGGCGCTCCGGTTCGACATCGACTACAAGCGT
>JASMAE010000015.1 GCA_030754475.1 Rhodospirillales bacterium | reverse complement strand
CGACGCCGAGGACCGGGGCGCCGTGGTCGCCTTCACAAGCCCGGTGACGGGAGGCCGCGTCGAAGAGGATCGGATCGTTCTCGCCATCGGCGGCCGTGCGGCATGTCGGCTCGGCTGCCGGGTCGTGGTGAACAGCGCCGGCGTCGGTGCCCAGGACGTGGCACGGCGCTTGAGCGGCATGCCGCGCGATTCGATCCCGCCCCGGCGCATGGTCAAGGGCAACTACTTCGCGCTCAGCGGTCGCGCCCCGTTCGATCGTTTGATCTATCCCATGCCGACCGCCTCCACGCTTGGCATCCACCTGACGCTCGACTTGACGGGCCGCGCGCGCTTCGGACCCGATTCCGAATGGATCGAGGAACTGAACTACGATGTCGCGCCCGACCGCGCCCAGGGGTTCTACGCGGCGATTCGCCAGTACTGGCCCGAGATCGGGGACCGGTCTTTGCATCCCGACTACGCCGGCATCCGCACGGTGATGCACGCGCCCGGCGAGCCCGCGGGTGATTTCGTGATCCAGGGACCGCGCCAGCACGGGATCGCGGGACTGGTCAACCTGTTCGGGATCGATTCGCCGGGTCTGACCGCATCGCTGGCCATCGCCCGCGCGGTCGCCGACGCCGTCTCCTTGTGATTGCCCGGATACGAACCGTTAACCACGCACGAGGTACTCTGAACGGGCATCCGCCGGGCCGCACGCGTTGGCGCGTGGCGCGACGGCCATCAATGCGCTACAAGGGAACGGGCCGAGATGCGGCGCCCCGGAAGCCGAAAAAGCGAAGGTGGAACGTGGTGATAGCGCGTCTCATGACGGTGGCGGTGCTGGTCCTTTACGCGGGGTGGACCGCCGCTTATGCGCAGGCGCCGGGCAGGGTTCGAGCCCAGGGGCGCGACGTCGGCGGTGGGACGGAGGTCGTGCCGAGCCCGGGTCCCGCCCAGCCCTTTTTCGACGCCCGCGAGGAAATGCGCAAGTTCGTCCAGAACATCAGCGCGTTCGCGAAAAGCTACAACCGGAACTTCGTCGTCCTGACCCAGAACGGCCTCGCGCTCGTCTCGAAGCAGCGCGAAGGCGACGAGGACCGCGTCGCCCCGGCGCGCGCCTACATGCTATCCATCGACGCCATCCTTCAGGAAAAGCTCTACTACGGTGTGCCCGAGCCCGACGCCGCGACCAAGGAAGAGCGTCGCGAGAATCTGCTCCGTTTGGCCGATACGGCGACCACGAACGGCGTCAAGGTGCTTGTCATGGATTACGCGCGAACGCGCGCGGCGATCGACGATTCCTATCGTCTGAACCGCGCCAAGGAATTCGTTCCTTTCGTGGCCGAAGTCCCTGCGCCCGCCACCAACGGCCTGCCGGCGTACCCCAAGCGCCCCGTGAACGAGAATTCGTCAAGCATCGTCTCGCTGAACAGCCTCGAAAACTTCCTCTATCTTCGGGATTCGACGCCTTTCGGCCGTCAGGACGAGTACGCGCTCGCGCTGCACGAAACCAATTACGACATGGTCGTGGTCGATGTCTTCCACGGCCGCAATGCCTTGAGCAAGCAGGCGGTGGAAACGCTCAAATTCAAGAAGCTCGGCGCCCGCCGACTGGTTCTGGCCTACGTGAACATCGGCGCCGCCGCCAGCTATCGGTACTATTGGCGCTCGCGCTGGCGCGAGGGATCGCCGATCTGGATCAGCGCGCCGCTGCCGCAGGATCCTGACCGGTATTTCGTCGAGTACTGGCGTCCCGAATGGCAGTCGATCATCACCGGCAACACGGATTCCTACGTCTATGGAGTGATCGACCAGGGATTCGACGGCGTTGTCCTGGACGGAGTCGAATCCTATCACTATTTCGAAGGCGGCCTCGAAGCGGTCGAGGCCGCGGACTGACCGGTCCGGACGGCGTACGCACGCGTTCTCGGACGCGGCGCTTGCGGCCGAAACCGAAAGGCAGCGTTCAGACGTGCACCTCGCGCAAGGCCCCGACAACGAAACCTTCATTTGACGGAAAGCGGTCGTCGATCAGGGCGCGGGCTTGATCCTCGTTCCGGGCGATGACGTCACGAACCTGGGTGTCGGCCCAGTAGTCGTCAAGAAGCCCGTCGCTGAGGTTGTTCTTGACCAGGGCCCGGACCTTCTTGTTGTAGACTTCGAACGCGTAGGGCTTGAGATCCTTCCAAGGGAACTGAAGCATTCTCGTTCACTCCACGTGATGACGTTTCCTCGCCCACGCGGCGCGCCTTGGGCCGCGCGGGAATTTCCAGGTTAGTTCGGGATTGGTTAACGATCTGTTTCGCTGATCGGGCGCCGATCGACGAAAGCCGTTTCACGGCGCGTCCGCGGCGCGCGCAGGCGCGAGCGGTCTTCACGCGCCCGGCGGCGCGTCACGTGCGCTCAGTGATCGTCCTGGGCCGGTACGACCTGCTCGATTACGAATCCGTTGTGTTCGGGATACTTGGCGCCGATCTTGATGCGCGCTTCGTGTTCGTCACTGGCTGACACGACGATGTAATGGGTTTCGGCCCAATCGTCGGTCAGATGCCGGTGGCGGCTTCCGTCTTCAACCAGCCGCCGCACTTCCTTGTTGTAAAGCGCAACCTCGAAGTTGGTTATTTTGCTCAAGGCAACCCCCTGACCGCGTTGTTCTTTGGCAAATTATGCATCAGTAACCGACCACGGACCATAACAAAGGGCCGGCGCGCGCGTAAGGCCTGAAGATTTGTGCATTTCCGTCGCTACTCTGATATTATCCCAGCATGCAAGTTGCGCTCGTAGCGCCTTCGGCGCTCGGGGTTTTGCGTGTGTTTGACGACCGGCCCCTCGCCTCCGAGGTGAGCGCGCCGGTGGAGCCGTCAGCACCGGGGGGTCGGCGCGCGCGCGCGTCCGAGCCGCCGGTGAGTCCCGAGACGCCGCCCGCGGCCCAGAACGAAGGGGGCGGAGAGGGTACTTCTTCGCCGCTCAATCTCAGCGACGAGGAACGGCGCGATGTTGCGCGCCTTCGCACCCACGACGCCGAAGTTCGCCGCCACGAGCAATCGCACGCCATCGCCGCAGGCCCCTATGGTGGCGCCCCGATCTATGTGTTCGAGCGCGGCCCCAACGGTCGCTTTTACGCCGTCGGCGGTCACGTCCGCATCGACACGAGCCCCGAGGCCACGCCCGAGGCCACGATTCGCAAGATGGAGACGGTGATCCGCGCCGCCCAGGCGCCGTCAAACCCGTCGTCCGCGGACCGCGCCATCGCCCACCAGGCGCGCCAGCACAAGACCGACGCACAAGGCGAGTTGAATGCGAAAAAGCGCGCCGAGCGGCTGGGCGACGGGCGCGACGAGGACGGTTTCGCCGCCGATACCGCAGCCTTCGTCGAGTCGATCCGGGCGGCACGGGTTTACGAAGCCTCGGCCGCTCTCGTGGATCCCGCGGGCGCCCGTCTAGGCCCCGATAGATCGATCCAGCACATCGTGGTCTAAACCCGACAGCGGAACCCGGCGACACGGGCCCGGGGTCGCGAATCCGCGCGCCGCAGCCCTTCTGGGATCATCCGGAACTTCCGACTCCATCCGCCTCGGTGCGATCCGCATGCGCCGAATCGGCCGCCCGTGGCCGTTGAGCATTCGCTCGTTACTCGATATCCTGGCCCGGTCGCATCCGATCCTTCGAGGACGAGGCCCGCCATGCCAAAGGGAACCGGGATACTGGTCGGCGTCCTCGTTTTCGTGGTCGCCGCGATCGCGGGCGGGGTCTGGTGGGATTCGGCCCAAAAGGACAAACTACGCACCCAAAGACAGGCGGTCATCGCGGCCGCGAAGGAAGCGGACGCGCGCGCGCGCGCCGAGCGGCGCCCGCCTGCCCCCGACGCAGCCGCCAACCAGTCCGACGGCCCGTTAGCGCGCCTTCCCGAGAACCGCTACGAGGCGGGCGAGATCGTCGTCGTCGACCCGCCCGACAACTTCGAGGACGTCGCGCGCGGGCTCGGCTTTTCCGTCACCGAACGCGTTCGGCTAGACAGTCTGGCCATTGAGCTTTACCGCGTACGCATACCGCCCGGAGCAAGCGAGCCGGAGGCTCGCCAGACCCTCGCGGCGCGGTTCCCAGGTCTCACCATCGATTTCAACCACCAGTTCGAAATCCAAGCGCCGACGGATTATCAGGACCAGATGGCGCGCGCGTTGATCAGCTGGAAAAAGGCGACGCCCCGATGCGGGGCCGGAATCAAGATCGGCATGATCGACGCCTCGGTCGATGTCACCCATCCCGCGCTGGCCGGCCGCAACATCGAGTTCCGATCCTTCCACAAGAAGGAACGCAGGCCTGGCTCGGCGATTCACGGCACGGCGGTCGCCGGGATCCTGGTCGGCACGCCTGAGTGGGGCGGGCTGTTGCCCGGCGCCGAGCTCAAGGCCGCCAACATGTTCGAGCTGAACGAGACGGGTCGCGAAGTGGGCAACGCCGTCGGGTTGCTCAAAGCCATGAACTGGATGGCCGCCGAAAAGGTGCTGGCCATCAACCTGAGTGTCGCCGGCGGCGACAACAAGGCCGTGCGGTTCGCGCTCAAGAAAGCGAAGGAGGCGGATCTGGTCATGGTCGCGGCGGCCGGCAACTGGGGAAGCGCCACCCGCAAGGCGTACCCCGCGGCATACCCCGACACGCTCGGGGTGACGGCCCTCGCCACCGGCAATGTCATCTACACGAAGGCGAACTCGGGCGATTACATCGACTTCGCCGCCCCCGGGGTCAGGGTCTACACCGCCGATCGCGGCGGTCGCGGGCGGCTGCAAAGCGGAACTTCGTTCGCCGCGCCCTTCATCACCGTCCTGACCGCGCTCCAGATCAAGAGCCAGGGCCGCAAGAACGAGAAGTCCTCCGATCCCATGCAGGGCTGCGGCGCGCGGTCCACGTGCTCGGGCCCGACCACCATTGAGGCGGCCGCGGCCGCCATCTCGACCTCGTCGGCGTGGTTTTCGGTCGCCGGGTAGCGCCGGATGTAGGTGTAATCGGCGCTGCCCCCGTGGGCCTCGGCGATCCCGCTCGCGATGCGCCCGATCGCGGCCTCGGCCCGGTCGCGGACGTCTGCGCGGAACGCGCGCACGGTGCCGCGAAGCCGGACGCTGTCGGGAATCACGTTCCAGGCGTCGCCGCCGTGGAACTGGGTCACGCCGACGACAACCGCGTCCACGGCGTCGGTCGCCCGACTTGGAATCGACTGCAGCGCCGTTACGATTTCGGCGCCGATGAACACGGGATCGATCCCGAGGTGCGGCATGGCCGCGTGAGTGCCCCGGCCCTGGACCGTGATCTCGAAGTTATCGGCAGACGCCATCATCGGCCCGGCGCGGACCGCGAATTCGCCCACTCCCATTCCCGGCCAGTTGTGCATCCCGAAGACCCGATCGCAGGCAAAGGTCTCGAACAAGCCTTCTTCCACCATGACCCGGGCGCCGCCCTCGTTCTCCTCGGCCGGCTGGAAGATGAAGTGGACGGTGCCACGGAAGTCGTGCGTCTCGGCAAGATAGCGGGCCGCGCCCAGCAGCATGGTCGTGTGCCCGTCGTGGCCGCAGGCGTGCATCTTGCCGGCGTTGACGGAACGGTGCGCGAACGCATTGATCTCGGCGATGGGAAGCGCGTCCATGTCGGCGCGCAGGCCGATCGCGGGGCCGTCGCCGTTCACGAGGCGGCCGACGACGCCGGTCCGGGCCAAGCCGCGGTGGACCTCGATCCCGAATTCGCCAAGCTTGGCGGCGACGAAGTCGGCCGTGCGCGTCTCCTCGAAGGCAATCTCGGGATGCGCGTGCAGATCCCGCCGCCAGGCGGTCATATCGGCGTGGAATTTGGTAATGCGGGGAACGACGGGCATGGCGGCGGCGAACTTAGATCATGGGCCAGACCGTGTCACGCCGGCGCGTGCGCCGCTGTGACCGGACGCCGCGCTTCTCAGGGCTCGGGCACCATTTGGATGGTGCCGGCGATGCCCGGGACCGCGGGCCGGATCGTCAATCACAAGCGGGTGGAGCGATCGCCGTGCCGGGCGCGAGCGCGTTCCAG
>JASMAE010000014.1 GCA_030754475.1 Rhodospirillales bacterium | reverse complement strand
GCGGGCGCACCGTCGGCGCCGGCGTCGTCGCATCCATCATCGAATAGGACAGGCGATCGGACGGGCACGGGACATGGAAAATCAGAACATCAGAATTCGCTTGAAAGCGTTCGATCACCGCGTGCTCGACCAGTCCGCGAGCGAGATCGTCAACACGGCGAGGCGAACCGGAGCGCAGATTCGAGGCCCGATCCCCTTGCCGACGCGGATCGAGCGGTTCACCGTGCTCCGCTCGCCGCACATCGACAAGAAGTCCCGCGAGCAGTTCGAGATCCGGACCCACAAGCGGCTCCTCGACATCCTCGATCCCACGCCCCAGACCGTGGACGCCTTGATGAAGCTGGATCTCGCGGCCGGCGTCGATGTCGAGATCAAGCTCTAGGATCCGGAGAGATTTATGCCTCGTGCCGGCCTGATCGCCCAAAAGATGGGAATGACCCGTGTGTTCACGGATGACGGGGCGCACGTGCCCGTGACCGTGTTGAAGATCGACGACTGCCGGGTCGTGGCTCAACGGCGCGCCGAGGTGCACGGCTACGACGCGATTCAGCTCGGTTTCGGCACGGCCAAGGTGAAGAACCTGACCAAGGCCGTTCGCGGCCACTATGCGAAGGCGGGTGTGGAGCCGAAGCGCATATTGGCCGAGATTCGGGTTTCTCCCGATTGGCTTCTAGACGTGGGCACGCAAGTGCCGCTCCGCCAGTTCGTGCAGGGCCAGTTCGTGGACGTGACCGGCACGTCCATCGGCAAGGGGTTCGCGGGCGGCATGAAACGCCACGGGTTTGCGGGTTTGCGAGCATCGCACGGGGTCTCGGTCAGCCACCGTGCGCTCGGCTCCACCGGCAACAGCCAGGATCCGGGCCGCGTGTTCAAGGGAAAGAAGATGCCGGGTCAGATGGGGCGCGTGCGGGTCACGACCCAAAACCTCGAGGTCGTGGCGCTTGACGATGCGCGCGGCCTCATCGTGATCAAGGGCGCGGTGCCGGGCAGCAAGGGCAGCTACGTCGTGGTGCGCGATGCAGGCAAGAAGACCTTGCCCGAGGGCGCAGCCCTGACGCCCGACGCTATCGATGCCAACGCCCGGATCGCCGAAGAGGGCGCGCCACCGGACGAGCGGCCGGCCGGTCCGGATATCGACGCCGAAATCGTGGCCGAGACTCCAGCCGAATCGGCCGCGGGCGAGGCCGCGACCGCCGATGCGGCCGAGCGCGGCGAAGAGAAGACGGATACGTAACGCGCCATGAAACATGACGTCATCGATCTCGACAACAAGAAGGCGGGCGCCATCGAACTCGACGACGCCGTGTTCGCCGTGCCGGTGCGCGGCGACATCCTTTCGCGCGCGGTCGATTGGCAATTGGCCAAGCGGCGGAGTGGAAACCACAAGGTGAAGCAGCGTTCGGAAGTCAGTGGCGGCGGACACAAGCCGTTCCGCCAGAAGGGCACGGGACGGGCGCGCCAAGGAACCAGCCGTGCGCCGCAAATGCGCGGCGGCGGCGTGGTGTTCGGGCCGGCGCCCCGGGACCATTCCATCGGGCTTCCGAAAAAGGTGCGGAAACTCGCCTTGAAGACGGCCCTTTCGGCGAAGCTCTCGGAAGGGAAGCTCGTGGTGCTTGAATCGGCCGAACTGAAAAGCGCGAAAACCGCGGAGCTCGCCAAGCGGATCGACAAACTCGGGTGGCGCTCGGCCCTCGTGATCTGCGGCGATGCGGTGGACCAATCGTTCGCCCGCGCCGCCAGCAACATTGCGAACCTCGACGTGCTGCCGGGCGTGGGCGCCAACGTTTACGACATCCTGCGGCGCGACGTGCTCGCGCTCACGCGCGATGCCGTTGACAACCTGGTGGAGCGCTTGCGATGAGATGGCGCCCCAAAAAGGCTCGGCCAATGGGAGGCGACCGTTTTTACCGGTTCATCTTGGCGCCGGTGATCACGGAGAAAGCGACGTTGTTGTCAGAGCACAACCAAGTCAGCTTTCGCGTGCCGCTCGACGCCAGAAAACCCGACATCAAGGCGGCCGTCGAAGAGATCTTCAAGGTCAAGGTCACGGCGGTCAACACGCTGACGACCAAGGGCAAGACGAAGCTGTTCCGGGGACGCCCGGGCAAGCGCGCGGACACCAAGAAGGCCATCGTCACGCTTGCCGAAGGCCAATCGATCGACGTGACCACGGGAATCTGAGCCATGGCGATGAAGTCGTATAAGCCGACCACGCCCGGGCGCCGGGGCCTCGTGCTCGTCGATCGCTCAGGCCTTTGGAAGGGAAAGCCCGTCAAGTCCCTGACCGAGGGGTTGCGGAAGAAAGGCGGGCGCAACAATACCGGCCGCATCACGGCGCGGCGTCGCGGCGGCGGACACAAGCGGCGCTATCGCATGGTCGACTTCAGGCGCACCAAGCGCGACATGGAAGCCATGATCGAGCGGCTCGAGTACGATCCGAACCGCTCCGCCTTCATCGCCCTTATCCGCTACGAGGACGGCGAGCTGTCCTATATCCTCGCGCCCCAGCGGATCCGCCTGGGCGACAAGGTCATCGCCGGTGAAAACGTCGATATCCGACCCGGAAACGCCGCCCCGCTCAGGAACATCCCACTCGGAACCATCGTCCACAATGTGGAGATGAAGCCCGGCGGTGGCGGGCAGATCGCGCGCTCTGCCGGCAACTACGTGCAGCTGATCGGCAAGGACCAGGGGTACGCCCAGCTCAAACTTTCGTCGGGCGAGCTGCGCATGGTTCGGGGCGAGTGCATGGCGACGGTCGGCGCGGTATCCAATCCCGACCAGGCGAACATCAAACTGGGCAAGGCGGGACGCAAGCGCTGGCTTGGCAAGCGCCCGTCGGTGCGTGGCGTCGCCATGAACCCCATCGACCACCCGCACGGCGGCGGCGAGGGGCGGACGTCTGGCGGGCGCCATCCGGTGACACCCTGGGGCGTGCCGACCAAGGGCAAGAGAACCCGCAGCAACAAGAAGACGGACGCGTTGATCATGCGCCGTCGCCACCGCAAAAAGTAAAGGGAGCAAGGTTGTGGCGCGCTCGGTGTGGAAAGGCCCGTTCGTTGACGGCTATCTCATGAAGAAGGCGGAAAAGGCCCGTGCGTCCGGACGCAACGAAGTCATCCGGAGCTGGTCGCGGAGATCGACCGTTTTGCCGCAGTTCGTCGGCCTCACCTTCGGGGTATACAACGGCAGGAAGTTCATTCCCGTTTTGGTGACCGAGGACATGATCGGGCACAAGTTCGGCGAATTCTCGCCGACGCGGACTTTTTTCGGCCATGCCGCCGACAAACGCGCGAGGAGAGCCTAAGCGATGGGCAAGCCTTCGGCCGAACGCCGACTCGCGGACAACGAGGCGCTGGCGCGGGTCAAGCGCCTGCGGACCAGTCCGCAAAAGCTGAACCTCATCGCCGCCTCGATCCGGGGCAAGCGGTGCGAGACGGCGCTCGCCGAACTCACGTTCTCGCGTCGTCGCATCGCCGGCTCGGTTAAGAAGGTTCTGGAAGCGGCCATCGCCAACGCCGAGAACAACCACCAGCTCGACATCGACAAGCTTTACGTGGCCGAGGCGACGGTCGGGCGGGACCTCGTCATGAAGCGCTGGCGGGCGCGGGCCCGGGGGCGCGTTTCGCGGATCGAAAAGCCGTTTAGCAACCTCAGATTGGTGGTTCGCGAACGCATGGAGAGCGACTGATGGGCCAAAAAATCAACCCGATCGGATTTCGCCTGGGCATCAACAGGACTTGGGATTCGCGGTGGTATGCGGACAAGGACTATGCGGAGCTGCTGCACAGCGATTTGGAGATCCGCAAGGTTCTGCGTGCGCGATTGGCGCAGGCCGGCGTGTCCCGGATCATCATCGAGCGCCCGGCGAAGAAGGCGCGGGTGACCATCCACACGGCGCGGCCGGGCGTGGTGATCGGCAAGAAAGGTGTGGATATCGAGAAGCTGCGGGTCCTGCTTGCCAAGATTACGGGTTCGGATGTCCACCTCAACATCATGGAGATCCGCAAGCCCGAAATCGACGCCCAGCTCGTTGCCGAAAACATCGCCCAGCAGCTCGAACGCCGCGTCCACTTCCGCCGCGCCATGAAACGCGCGGTCCAGTCCGCCATGCGCCTCGGTGCGCTCGGAATCCGCATTAATTGCGGAGGCCGTCTGGGCGGCGCCGAGATCGCGCGAATGGAGTGGTATCGCGAGGGCCGGGTGCCGCTGCACACCCTTCGCGCGGACGTGGACTACGGCGCGATGACGGCGCGCACCACTTACGGGACCTGCGGCGTGAAGGTCTGGGTGTTCAAGGGTGAGATCATGGCCCACGATCCGATGGCGGTCGACAAGCGCGCCATCGAGCAGCAACCGGCGCGCTAAGCGCGCGCCCGCGACGCGTCACGACGGAAAGACAATTCGATGCTGAGCCCGAAGAGAACCAAGTACCGCAAGGCGCACAAGGGCCGGATTCACGGCGTGGCGAGGTCCGGCACCGCGCTCAATTTTGGCGCGTTCGGACTCAAGGCCGCGTCGCCGGGGCGGGTGACCGCGCGCCAGATCGAGGCCGCGCGGCGGGCGTTGACGCGCCACATGAAGCGGTTGGGCCGGGTGTGGATCCGGATCTTTCCCGACGTCCCGGTCTCGACCAAGCCGGCCGAGGTTCGCCAGGGCAAGGGCAAAGGCAGTCCGGAGTTCTGGGCGTGCCGCGTAAAACCGGGCCGGATCATGTTTGAAGTGGACGGGGTGCCTTCGCAAACCGCGCGCCGTGCGTTCGAGCTGGCGGCGGCCAAACTGCCCGTTCAAACGCGCTTCGTTTCGCGGCTCGGGGAGGGGTGAGGGCGATGCAAGCGACGGACGTGCGCACCAAGTCCGACGACGAGCTGAAGGATCAGCTCGTCGATCTCGGCAAGGAAGCGTTCAACTTGCGCTTCCAAAGGGCGAGCGGGCAGCTTGAGAACACGGCGCGTTTCCGCCAAGTGCGGCGCGAGGTCGCGCGGATCAAGACAATCATTGGCGAGCGGCGGAAAGCCGCTTCTTGACGGGACAACGAGGATGCCAAAACGCGTAATGCACGGAACGGTTGTCAGCGACAAGATGGACAAGACCGTCGTCGTTGAGGTGACGCGCCAAGTCATGGCGCCCGTGTACGGCAAGATCATTCGTCGCAGGAAGAAGTACGCCGCCCATGACGAGGGCAACGCCTGCAAGATCGGGAACAAGGTGAGCATCCGCGAATGCCGGCCCCTGTCCAAGAGAAAGTGCTGGGAAATCCTGGCCGAGACTGGCTGATTTGGATGTCGGGAATGAGTGAAGAGAGCATCAACGCATGATCCAGTCCGAGACCAATCTGCTCGTCGCCGACAACTCAGGCGCCCGGCGCGTCCAGTGCATCAAGGTGCTCGGCGGGTCGCGGCGCAGGTTCGCCTCCGTCGGCGACGTCATCGTCGTCACCGTCAAGGAGGCGATCCCGCGCGGGCGCGTGAAGAAGGGGGAGCTGGCGCGTGCCGTCGTCGTGCGCACGGCCAAGGAGATTCGCCGGCCCGACGGCTCGGCGATCCGTTTCGACAAGAACGCTGCGGTGCTGATCAACAATCAAGGTGAGCCGATCGGCACGCGCATTTTTGGTCCCGTGACCCGTGAGCTGCGCGCGAAACGCTATATGAAAATCGTATCGCTGGCGCCCGAGGTGCTGTGATGGCGAACGCGCCGAATATCAAGAAGGGCGACGAGGTGATCGTCATCACCGGCAAGGACAAGGGCAAGCGCGGCGAGGTCCTGCGCATGATGCGCAAGGAAATGCGCGCCATCGTCCAAGGGGTCAACGTGGCCAAAAAGCACGTGCGGGCGAGCGCCACCGCGACGGGCGGAATCGTCGAGAAGGAGCTTTCGATCCACATCTCCAATCTGGCCCACGTGGACCCCAAGACCCAGCAGCCGACCCGGATCGGCTACCGCTTCCTCGAGGACGGCCGCAAAGTGCGCTTCGCCAAGCGGTCCTCGGAAATCATCGACGCTTAGGCGGGATTGGCCATGGCACGCCTTCAGGAGCAATATGAACAGGTGGTCAAGCCCGCGTTGGTCGAGGAGTTTGGCTACACGAACCCCATGAAGTTGCCGAAGCTCGAGAAGATCGTCCTCAACATGGGGGTCGGCGAAGCCTCTCTGGATCGCAAGAAGATCGAGACCGCGATCGAGGATTTGACGTTGATTTCCGGACAGAAACCGGTGATCACGCGGGCCAAGCGTTCGATCGCGGGCTTCAAGATCCGGGCCGGAATGGTCGTCGGCTGCAAGGTGACCCTGCGCCGCGGTCGGATGTACGAGTTCCTGGACCGCCTCGTCAACGTTGCTCTGCCGAGAGTTCGTGATTTCCGGGGAATCTCGGGGGCAAGCTTTGACGGCCGCGGCAACTTCGCCATGGGACTACGCGAGCAGATCGTGTTCCCCGAGATCGATTACGACAAGATGGACCAGATCAGAGGCTTGAACGTCGTCATCACCACGACCGCCACGACGGACGCGGAAGCGAAGTCGTTGTTGAAGGGCTTCAACATGCCCTTCGCAAATTGAACGAGTTACGGAGTCTCTAGGGTATGGCAAAAAAGAGCGCCATCGAACGCAATCGCAAGAGAATGCGGCTGGTGCGCCGTTACGCAGAGAAGCGGGCGCGCCTGAAGACGGAGGCGACGGACGGCGTTCTGTCGCCCGAGGACCGCTTCAACGCGCGCTTGCGTCTCGCGAAGTTACCGCGCAACTCGTCGCCGGTCCGGGTCCGGCTGCGCTGTGAGCTGACGGGCCGTCCCCACGGGAATTACCGCAAGTTCCGCCTGTCGCGCATCGCGCTTCGGGAATTGGGTTCGGTCGGGCAGATTCCCGGAATGGTCAAGTCGAGCTGGTAGGGAGGGGCATGTCATGTCGATGAGCGATCCCCTGAGCGACATGCTGACCCGTATCCGCAACGGACAGCGCGCACACAAGGAGACGGTGGTGGCGCCGGCGTCGCGGCTTCACAGCAATGTGCTCGACGTCTTGAAGCGCGAGGGGTATATCCGCGGTTTTTCCCAGTATGAGGTTCGGTCGGGGATCAACGAGGTCCGGATCGAGCTCAAGTACTTCGAGGGCGATCCCGTGATACGAGAGATCGATCGGGTCTCGAAGCCGGGGCGCCGCGTCTATTCCAAGATCAAGGATCTTGAGCGGGTCTACAGCGGGCTCGGTATCTCGATTCTTTCGACGCCCCGGGGCGTTATTTCGGACGCCGAAGCGCGCGAATCGAACGTCGGCGGCGAAGTGCTCTGCCGGGTGTTCTAGGCCGCAAGCGAAGGAACGAACCATGTCCCGCGTCGGACAAAGCCCCATTCCGATCCCGGACGGCGTCGAAGTGAACGTCGCCGACGATCGGTGCACGGCCAAGGGAGCACTTGGCGAGCGTAGCTTTACGTTCGCCGAGGACGTCACCGTCGCCGTAGAAGAGGGGCGGATCGTGATCAGTCCGCGCGACGATTCGTTGCGCGCCCGCAAGCTCTGGGGCACGACGCGCAGCCTCATCGACAGCCTCGTGACCGGGGTCGCCCAAGGGTTCGCGCGCCACCTTCACATCAACGGCGTCGGCTATCGCGCCCGGATGGAGGGCGAGGAGCTGGTCTTGCAGCTCGGCTACAGCCACGAGATCCGCTATTCCGCCCTGGACGGCGTCACGATCCAGTGTCCTGAGCCGAACCGCATCGCCGTGAACGGCCCGGACAAGCAGCGCGTTGGCCAAGTCGCGGCCGAGATTCGCGCGTTCCGACCACCGGAACCGTACAAGGGCAAGGGGATCAAGTACGCCGACGAGGAAGTCCTGCGCAAGGAAGGCAAGAAGAAATAGACCATGGCGAACGCATCGGACTTGTTGCGTCGGCGCATT
>JASMAE010000013.1 GCA_030754475.1 Rhodospirillales bacterium | reverse complement strand
GGTGCAGCCCATGATCACGTCCTCGACGTCTTCCATCGCGAACGAGCCGCGTTTGAACAGCTCGGCGATGGTATCGGCGAGCAAATCGTCGGGGCGCACCCCGGAAAGGCAGCCCGCGTCGCGTCCGAACGGCGTCCGGATCCCGTCGTAGATAAAGGCGTTCTGCATATTGGTCTCCCTAGGCTGAAACGTCCGGAGATTTTAGCGACAGGCCGAGCTGGACCCTTCGCCGGAGCCACGGGCTCGGGCGGTAACGCGGATCGCCGGTCGCGTCGCGGAGGTTTTCGAGGATGGTGAGCACGCGCCCGGCGCCCAAGGAATCGCCGAGATCGAGCGGTCCCTGGGGATAGCCGAGGCCGAGCCGGACCGCGTCGTCGATATCGTCCGGCACGGCGATCCCGGCTTGCGCGATGGCGCAGCCCAGATTGACGATCGCGGCGAGCACGCGCTGGGCGACGAAGCCGGGGCTGTCGGCGATCAGCGTCACCTTGGCGCCGGTGGCGGCGAACAGGCCGCAAGCGGCCTCGCGCGTGGCCCGAGTCGTCAACGGGTTGGCCATCAGGGTCACCCGTTTGTCCAGACCGACCACGGTGTCGATCGCCACCGTGCGGACCGGATCGAGGCCTTGGCGGATCGCGGACGTCGTTGCGTCCGCGCCCAGTGGCGTGGTCAGGCAAAGCGCTGCCTCGCTCGGCGCCGCGCCGTCCTCCAGCTCAACGTCGACGTTCAGGGTCGCGAGCCGATCGAGCACCCGGGCGCGGCCGTCCGCTTCGGCGCCGCTGACCCACACCCGCTCGGGACGCGCCTCCGGCGCCGGCGGCTCGGGCGGCGTTTCCGGCTTGCCGTCGGCGTAGCGGTAAAACCCGGCGGCGCTCTTGCGTCCCAAGAGCCCCGCCGAAAGCCGGCGGCGGGTCTCGGGCGAAGGGCGGTAGCGCGGGTCCGCGTAAAATTGCTCGAAAATGGATTCCATCACCGGATGGGAGACATCGAGACCCGTCAAATCGAAGAGCTCGAACGGACCCATCCGGAACCCCGCCGCATCGCGCATGATCCGATCCACGTCCACCGGCTCGGCGACCCCTTCGCCGAGGATCGCGAGCGCCTCTGTGGCGTAAGCCCGGCCGGCGTGGTTGACAAGGAACCCGGGCGTGTCCATCGCCCGCACCGCCTTGTGGCCGAATCGTTCGGCGATGGCGGAAAGCGTATCGCATGCGTCCGCGCGCGTGCGCTGGCCGGCGATCACCTCGACCACCCGCATCAGGGGAACCGGGTTGAAGAAATGGAAGCCGGCGACGCGCTCGGGGTTCTCGCACGCTGACGCGATCGCGGTGACCGACAGCGAAGACGTGTTCGACGCCAGGATGCACGACGCCGAGACCGCATTCTCGAGCTCGGCGAACATATGGCGCTTGGCGTCCAGGTCCTCGACGATGGCCTCAATCACCACCGCGCACCCCGCGAGCCCGGCGATATCCGGGACAACGGTCATTCGCGCGATCGCCGCCTCGGCGTCGGCCGGCGTCATCCGGTCCTTTTCGGCGGCCCGGCGCAGCATCTGGGATGCGAACGAAACGGACGCCTCCGCCACCTCGGGCGCGGCGTCGGTGATGCGGACGTTGAACCCGCCCGCGGCCGCGACCTGGGCGATGCCGCGGCCCATGGCGCCGGCGCCGACGATCCCTATCACGAAATCGGGCGCGTCGAAATCGGGCGCCACCGTCATGCCCCCTTGAACCGCGGCGGGCGCTTTTCGAGGAACGCTTTCATGCCTTCCTTCTGGTCATCGGTTGAGAACAGAAGCTGGTAACCCTTGCGTTCGTACGCGAGGCCGGCGTCGAGCGCCAGGTTGTCGGCGGCAAGGATCGATTCCTTAGCCCGGACGATCGCCAACGGCGGCAACTCAGCGATTCGTTGCGCGACTTCCATCGCGCGCCCGACCACGTCGGCGTCGGCGACCACTTCGCTGACGAGGCCCATACGGAGCGCTTCGGCGGCACCGACCAGCTCGCCGGTCAGCACCATTCGCATGGCCTGGAACTTGCCCACCGCCCGCGTCAGGCGCTGGGTGCCGCCGGCGCCGGGCATGATGCCGACCCGCACCTCGGGCTGGCCGAAGCGCGCGCCTTCGCCGGCGACGATGATATCGCTCGCCATGGCGAGCTCGCACCCGCCACCCAGCGCGTACCCCTGGACGGCGGCGATAATGGGTTTCGGGCAGGCACGGATCGCATGCCAGACGTTCATCATGTCGTTCAGCAGATGGTCGGCGGCATTCAATTTGGACATCTCTGCGATGTCGGCGCCGCCGACGAACGCCCTGTCGTCGCCGGTGATCACGATGGCGCGCACGTCGGCGTCGGCCGCGAGCCCAAGGAAGTGCGCGGTCAGCTCGGCGCGCATCTCCAAATTGATGGCGTTTCGGACTTCGGGCCGGTTGAGGCGAACGACGGCAACCCCGTGGCCCGGTTTTTCGAGAATCGTAGCCGGCATGGCGGTTCGTCGGGCGACCGACGGTTCCGTTCGATCTGGTGTGGGACGCCCCCCGGTAATAGTGCTCGCGCCGAGCCTTGGCAAGATGCCTCTCGGCGGCGATTGTTCGTTGCCAGCGCGCGAACGCGCCCCGAGAATGGTGGGCCGCCGAAAAGGGTGAAGGACATGGAATTTTCGCCGACCGAGGAACAAGCGATGTTTCGCGAAGCGGTCTCGCGCTTCGCCCAAGAGCATCTCGCCCCTGGGGCCCAGGCGCGCGCGCAAGTCCACGACTTTCCCTGGGACGTCGCGCGGCTGATGGCCGGGCAAGGTCTGCTCGGGATCACCATCGCCGCCGACGACGGCGGTCAGGGCGGAACCCTGATGGACGCGGTGATCGCCGTCGAAGAGGTGGCGCGCTTCTGTCCCAGCAGCGTCGACCTGGTCCACGCCGGAAGTTTCGGCGCCATCCGCACGCTCGCCGCCTTCGGCTCGCCCGAGCAGAAGAAGCGCTTCCTGCCCCCGCTGCTCGCCGGCGAGGGGCTGATCGCCATCGCCATGTCCGAGCCCGAGGCAGGCTCGGCGGTGACCGAATTGAACACCAGCGCGACCCCCGACGGCGACGGCTTTCGCATCAACGGCTCCAAGGTTTTCGTAACTTTCAGCCCCGAAGCGACCCTGTTTCTCGTTTACGTCCGCTTCGGCCCCGGGACCGACGGCATCGGCTCGGTGCTGGTTGAGCGCGGCGCGCCGGGGTTCTCGCTCGGCGCCCCGAACGGCTTCATGAGCGGCGATTCCTGGCAGCAGCTCTATTTCGAGGACTGCCCGGTCGGACCCGAGAACGTGCTCATGGGCGAAGGGGGCTTCAAACGCCAGATTGCCGGCTTCAACGCCGAGCGCATCGGCAACTCTGTCCGGTCGCTGGCGCTCGGCCGCCACGCCTTCGAGCTCGCCCGCGCCCACGCCCTGGAACGCCGTCAATTCGGGCGATTGCTATGCGAATTCCAGGGAATCCAGTGGAAGTTCGCGGACGCGGCGGTGGACTTGGAAGCGGCGCGCCTGCT
>JASMAE010000012.1 GCA_030754475.1 Rhodospirillales bacterium | reverse complement strand
GATAACGGTCTAAGCCGCGTCACTCCGCCGCGTCGGCGGCGGCCAAACCGTCCTGGGCGTTGCGCGCGCGCCGCAACTTGCGGACCGGCGCGTTGACCACGGGCGACAGCGGGAGTGCTGCGAACGCGACCTGGCGGCGCTCCGCGTCCACATCGCCGTAGCTCGTCGTCCTTTGCCGAGGCACGCGCCCGGCGGCGCGGATCAAAGCCTCCATGCGCCGGGGCTCCATTTCCTGGCCGTGGGCGGCGCCGGCCGCGCGGGTGATGGTCTCGTTCATCAGGGTGCCGCCCAAGTCGTTGGCCCCGGCGCGCAAGCACGCGCTGGCGCCGTCCGGGCCCATCTTCACCCAAGACGTCTGGATATTGGGGATCAGGGGGTGGAGCGCAAGCCGCGCCACCGCGTGCATCAGCACCGCTTCGCGGAACGTCGGCCCCATGCGCGCCCGTCCTTTGAGATAGAGCGGCGATTCCATGTGCACGAAGGGAAGCGGCACGAACTCGGTGAAGCCGCCGGTTCGCGCCTGGAGCGCACGAACGCTGAGCAGGTGCCGAGCCCAATGGATGGGCCCGTCCACGTGCCCGAACATGATTGTGGCCGTGGTCCGGAACCCTTCGGCGTGCGCGGCGGCCATGCACGCGAGCCATTCGTCGGTCGTGATCTTGTCCGGACAGATGATGGCCCGGACCGCGTCGTCAAGCACCTCGGCCGCCGTCCCCGGAAGCGTCCCGAGGCCAGCCGCGCGCAACCGGCTGAGGAACGCGGGCAGTTCGACGCCAAACGTCCGCGCGCCCTGCCAGACCTCGAGCGGCGAGAATGCATGCACGTGGAGGTCCGGCGCCGCCTCTTTCACCGCCCGGCATATCTCAATGTAGGTCTCGCCGGAATATTCGGGATGGATGCCGCCCTGCAGGCAAATCTCAGTCGCGCCCCGATCCCACGCCTCGCGCGCGCGGCGCTTGATTTCCGCAATCTCCAAGTCATAGGGCGCGCCGCGCAGGTTCGCGGACAACTTGCCCTTCGAGAACGCGCAGAATCCGCAGCGGAAATAGCAGACGTTGGTGTAGTTGACGTTGCGGTTGACGACGTAGCGCACCACCTCTCCCGAGATCTCGCGGCGCATCTCATCAGCCGCGCGGACGACGGCGCCGAGATCGTCGCCGCGCGCGCCGAAGAGACCGACGATCTCGTCCTCCGTGAGGCCCTCGTCCGAACGCGCGCGCTCGAGGATGGCGGCCAGTGCACTGGTTCGCGCACGCCGCGTCCCGCGCTCCGGGATCACGCCCGCCGGCGGGCGAACCGCGAGACCCGGCGCCCAACCGTCGGATCGCGCGAACCCCTCCGCATCGACGCTGCGCAGCACCGGCGTCCGCAGGCCCTCGTCCAGCCAGCGCGAAGCCGCGTTCGCATAGGCGGGATAGATCGCGAGACGCTTGACGAGCACGTGGCCGCAAGCTGCGGTCGTTTTCGCTAGCTCGTCGAGATGCGGCCAGGGCGCCTCGGGGTTTACGTGATCGGGAGTGACCGGCGAGACGCCGCCCCAGTCGTTGATGCCGGCCGCGATGAGCGGGCCGAGTCCGCCGGGACTCAGGTTCGGCGGCGCCTGGATGTTCATCTCCGGGCCGAACAGAAGGCGGGCCACGGCGATGGTCCACAAGAGCTCGTCCAGGTTCGACTCGGCGGCGTCGCTCATGCGGGTTTCGGGCTTGGCCCGAAAGTTCTGGATGATGACTTCCTGGACGTGGCCGTAACGATCTTGAAGATCGCGGATCGCAAGCAGCGACTCGACGCGTTCGGCCCGGGTCTCGCCGATGCCGATCAGGATGCCGGTGGTGAACGGAACCCGAAGCCGGCCGGCGTCGGCGATCGTCTTCAGGCGCAAGCCGGGCGCCTTGTCGGGCGAGCCGAAGTGGGGCCCGCCCCTTTCGCAAAGTCGCTCGGACGCGCTTTCGAGCATGAGCCCTTGCGAGACCGAGACGCTTCTCAGCGCGGCGACGTCATCGGCGGTCATGACGCCGGGATTGACGTGGGGCAAAAGGCCGGTCTCGGCGAGCACGGCCGAGGCCGCCGCGGCGAGATACGACAGCGTCGTTTTGTGGCCGAGCGCGCGAAGCTCGTCATGCGCCCGGGCGTAGCGAAGCTCGGGCTTGTCGCCCAGCGTGAACAAGGCCTCGGCGCAACCGGCGGCGGCGCCCGCACGCGCGATGTCTACGACCTCGTCCAACGAAAGATAGGCTCGTACGCCCGGCGTCGGAGCCGTGGCGAACGTGCAGTAGTGGCAGACGTCGCGGCAGAGCCGCGTCAGCGGGATGAAGATCTTGCGCGAATACGAGATCACGCGCCCATGGCCGCGTTCGCGGATTGCGGCCGCCGCCTCCATCAGCGGCGCCAAGTCCGTGACACCGGCGAGCGCCAGGGCCTCGGCTTGGCCGAGCTTACCGCCGGCGCGCGCCACGGCGAGGATGTCGCCCACGCTTACGACGGCCCCGCGTCGACGCGCTTCTCGCGCGCCTCTGCCGGGTGAGCACGGCTTTCCGAACCGAGGCGCGCAGCGATACCGCTGGCTTCGAGGTATCGCCCCGTCTTTCCGGAAAGCGGACGCCCGAGAAGCGCGCCAAGATCGCCGGGCGTATCCACGTCGAGCCCGAGACCGGGCAGAAGAACCACTTCGGCCCGGATTCCAAGGCGTCGCGCGGCGGCCTGGTGGCGCGCGAAACTGTCGGTTCCGAACACGGGTTCGATCGAGTCCGGAGGCGAGCAGACGAGACAGTTTGTGCCCCGGCCGTCGCGCGCCGGCACCAGCGTCACCGACGGCGCGCGATGGTGCGCCTCCATCACCGCCTCGATTTCGCCCGCGGCGATCATCGGCACGTCGCCCGGAACCGCCAACAGAGTCGTGGCCCCTTCGGCGCTGAGCACCGCGGCCGCCGAGCGGACGGCGGCGCTCTGGCCTTCGTTGCGAGCCTCGCGGACCACCCGCGCACCAAAAGTTCGCGCCAACGCCGAGGCGTGGGCGTCGTGGGTCACCACAATGGTCCCCGACAGCCCGTCTACGCGTGACAAGCAATTAAGAACGTCTTCGAGCATGGCGCGGAATAGGTCACGGCGCTCACGCCGGTCGAGGACGCCCGCGAGCCGCCCCTTGGCGGCAGTCCCGTCCTTGGCCGGCACGACGGCCCAGATGTCTTGCGCCTTCAACGCTTCCCTCCCGCCGCCATTCGATCCACGCGGTTCGCGCCGAACGCCGGCAGCACATGTGCGAATGCTAGCCGATTATGCGGAACCAGCCCACACCCCACTCGGCCGCCCCAATATTACGATGCCGTGAGTGGCCGGGTGGGGGTATAGCGATCGTCATTCCAGTTGACACCCCGGTGGAAGGTCGTTCAAGAGGCCGTGCGCTTTGAATACTCGTCTCGGATTCTGATGGTCGATAAATTTCGTCATCCCCGATGAGCGACAAAGGGGGAACACCACGGAATGTCCGCTAATCATTCAATAGCGGCCGCAAACTGAGATCTTGATGGTGGTCCGTTCCTGACCCTAAGCGGACGTTCGGACGCTATCCCAGAACCAATCGCGCCCGGTGTTGATGCGCCGACTACCTATATGAGGCTCCGGGTTCGCCATCTGCCTCGCCGCCGGAGGCCCCCTATCTTTGATCGTTGCCTCAGAATCAGGGCCAGACCGCATCTACTGACGAGCTCATACGAGAAATGCGGGTCAAGTCAGGACGCGGGCGAATCGCATGACGGCTTCGGCGAGCGCGGCGCGGTCGTCGAGGGTGCGCATGACGGTCTCGGTGACCAGGACGTCGAGGCCGAGCGCCCGGATCGCGCCCGCCTCGCCTTCGTCGGCATGGTCGAGAACGAAGCCCCGCG
>JASMAE010000011.1 GCA_030754475.1 Rhodospirillales bacterium | reverse complement strand
CAGCCTGTCGGCAAGGCCGAGCAAACTTCGTTCCCAAATCCCCGCGCCTCGGGTGCGGGGGATCGCGAACACGCCCTCGGCAGTACCCCGCTTGCGCTTGACGCCGAACCAGGCCGCGTTGCCGGCGCTTCGGTAGGCCGCGTGCAGGCGCGCGGCCACCGCTTCGGCGCCGCCGCCGCCATCATAGGTGTTGAGCTGGAGGATCCTCAAAGCACGACGACTGCTCTTTGATTCGTCAATGGGCCGTCAATGCCTCGACCCAGCGTTCCGCCAACGAAGGGGGGCAGAGCCGCGCGCGGGCGTCGGCCTGCGCGCGCGCGGAGAACGCCTGCGCCGTCTCGGGTGCCAACAGGGGCGCGGCCGCATCTACGAGACCGCCCACGTCGTAGGCGGGGGCGAGGAAACCCGTCTCGCCCGCTGCGATGATTTCGGCGTTGCCGCCGACGTCGAAGCTCACCACCGGAACGGCGCAGTTCACCGCTTCCAGAATCGCCATGGAGTAATTCTCAACGAGCGTGGGATAGACGCACACGTTGCAGGCCTTGACGCGCGCCAAGATCTCGGTGTCGCTCGCGGCGCCCGGCATGAAAAGGCGAATCTGTTCGTTTTCGAGGAACGAGAACCGGTCGCGCTGGGCCTTCGCCATACCACCCGAGACGAAGACTCCGACGGGTCCGTCCGCGCGCGCCGCGAGCCCCTGCACGATCTCGGGGACAAAGCCCGCGCCCTTGTACGCATTGCCGCCCGATGGGATGTAGACGAGCGGCGCTCGTGGCCCGAGACCCATGGCCGGGCGCGGATCTTCGGGCCGAATCGCGTCGAGATATTCGGTGTCGAGAATGTTGGGGATCGTCTCGACCAGACCATCAAAGTGATGGCCTTCGCGGAACACGCCTTCCATGTATCTGGACGGGCAGATCACCTTGTCCACGCGATTGAGGACACGCGCTTCAAATGCGAGCGCCATGCGCGCATCGAACCGCGAATGGGGTGGAACGTGAGGGAGACCAACGAAACGGCCTGGATTGTGATGGGCTATCATGATCCGCCGGCAGTTCGCGCGTGCCTTCAGCGTCATTCCTGGCGAGCCGTGATCGGGGAAAATCATCACGTCGGGTGCGAACGCCGCAAGCGCCCGGTTGAGGCGCCTCGCGCCCAAGGCGCGGATCGCCACGTCGGCCGTCTGGTAGGCGGCCTTGCCGGGCGAGATCAAGCGGAAGAAGGCGCCGTTGAGGTGGCGGATCGCGCGGACAACCGCGTGCGGCATGGTAACCCGCACCTCGTCCGGTTCGTTCGCGTGCGTGCAGGCGGCGTCGAAATAGGTAAAGCCCCGAACCCTTAGCCCGCGACGCTTCAGGACGCGGAACAAAT
>JASMAE010000010.1 GCA_030754475.1 Rhodospirillales bacterium | reverse complement strand
CGGACGACGTGCGCAGAAGGACGGTCATGCTGGGCTAGAGCCAGTCGCCGCCGGTCAGGGCGACCATCTGTCCGGTCATGAAGCGGCTCCACCCCGACAACAGAAAGACAATCAGCGCCGCCGCCTCTTCGGGGTCACCGCCGCGCTTGAGGGGGACCAGGCGGGCGCGTTCGGCCATTTGATCCTCATCGCGCCCCGACCAGCGCTGGTGGAAACCGCTGGCGATGAAGCCGAGGCGCACACCGTTGACCAAGATGCCGTCGGGTGCGCCATCGCGGGCCAGGCCCTGGACCAGGGCCTCGGTGCCGCGCTTGGCGACGGCGTAGGGAAACGATTGGGGACTGCCGCCGTGAAGCGCCGATTCGGTGCCGTTAAGAATAATGCGCCCGCCCGAACCCTGGGCCTTCATGCGGCGCAGCGCGGCGCGGGCGGCGAAGAACGGAATGTTGAGGTTGAGGTGGATGTCGTCCTGCCACTCGGCGGCGCTTAAACCATCCCAGTGATCGGTGCCGGTCAGGCGGCCGGCCAGCATGACCAGAGCATCAATGCCGCCCGCCGCCTCACAGAACCGATCGACCAGGCCGGTACAATCGGCCTCGCTTTCCAATGTTGCCCGGAGCGGCACGACGCGGGCATCGCCGCCGGCGTCGTAAAGGTGTGTATCGCCATGGGCGCCGATCGTGCAGTCCGATCCTTCTATCAGCATATCGACCACGGCCCGGCCGAGGCCGCCACTGGCACCCAGGACCAAGATGCGCGCCCCGGGTTCGCAGGCGGGCAGCCAATCGGGGCGGACGAAGGGGCTCGGCGATTTGCTCATTGGTAACACTCCTTGAGGACGGCGGCGCTCAACGCCACGTCGGCCAGGGGATCGGCGGCGTTGAGCATTCGTTGCTCAATTGAAACGAAGCCTTGGTAGTCGATGTCGCGCAAGAACCCGCCGAGCGCCGCATGATCGACGGCACCGCTGGTGCCCAAGACGCCCAAGTCGGGCTCGTTGGCGTGAAAGTGGACCAGATGGGGCGCCGCGGCCGCGAAGGGCTCGTTCGTCGCCTCTGCGTTGGCGAGGAGGGCCTTGGCGTCCAATTGCATGCGCAAGCCCGGATGGCCGACGGCCTCGACGATGGCCAGAGCATCGAACGCCGAGTTGATGAAGTCGGTCTCGTCGGGACCCAGGGGCTCAAAGCAAAAGCACGTATCGTGGCCTTCGATGCGCTTGCAAAGATCGGCCATGAAGTCTTGGGCCTCGGTCAGGGCCGCCGCCATAGGCACGTCGCCCCGGCGCCGCCCGCCGCCCCAAATTAGGGTCCGCCCGCCAAGATCGCGGCAGACGGCCGACAGATGGACCAGAAAATCGAGGCTTTGGGCGCGTGTCTCGGCGTCGCGGAAAAGCCCAAGTTCGGGGTGGTCGTAGAACAGCGAGTGAAGGCCGACGACACCAAGACCCGCGTCCTCGACCTCCTTGCGGTAAGACCGGACCATCTTGGGTGTCAGGTTATGCCAGGTATCCATCCAGGCCCGGCTCGGCGCCACTTCGACGCCGGCGAGGCCGAGCTCGGCCAAACGCCCAAGTTTGGCGGCGTGATCGTAGGCGCTAAGCGCGATGTTGGAGACGGCGAGTTTGGGCATCGTCGGGAGTTTAGGAAATGTCACCTTTGAAGGGTTCGGAAGCACGGGCCTTCTCGATCAGCAGCCCCAGATCCTCGGCCAAGCGGCGGGCAACCTTCTCGTTGCCAGCCGCCGAGAAGTGTCCGCCGTAGCGGTCGTCAATGTAATTGTTCGCGTCGTCGTCGTCCTCGGTGAACATCGGCCCCAAGTCGGCGACGGCGCAGGTGCCGGCGAGTCGCTTGACGAACGGCTCGTAATAATGATCACCGGCACGCAGGCGCTTGAGGTCGTAGAGCTGGGGTAGGATAACCACCGCCGGCACCGCCCCCTTGGCGCTGACGAAGCCGGCGAAGCGTTCGATGATGGCAACCATTAGATCGAGCGGGGCGTCTTCGCGGTAAAGTTCCGCGGTGAGTGTGATGTTGCGCTCCATGACCCGGCAGAAGGCTTTCTTGCCGTCGCCGCCGATCCGGTCCGAGAATGCCGCCGCCATCAGGGGAAGGTTGCGCCGGCGGCTGCGCCACAGCGACCAGAGGTAGGGAAAGCGCAACATGTCGGGCTTGAATTTCCGGGCGTAGAAGAAGTCCCGTTCCTTAAGCCAGGGCAGCATCCCGGCGATGCGGCGGAATTTATCCGGGCTGTCGATCGGGTTGGGGATGAGATTTAGGCCGCCGTCGCCGTCGAGGACGAAGCTGGGCTTGAAGGCAAAAGTGTTTCCGTACTCGCTGAAATGGCGCCAGATGCTGGTTACCCGGCAGATGGTCTCGGGCACGAAGCCCATGAGGACGACCGGCGCCGGGTGGTCGTCGAACTCGCGCTCGAGACGCATGAGCGCCTGGTCGATGCCGTAGTTGCCGACGCCGTAGTTGGCGACGCGCCCGCCGAGGAGCGACGACAATCCATGGGGCCAGGTCTGGTCGTCGTTGACCTGGCGCGAAAAGGTGTAGGAATCGCCATAGGCCAAGACCACGGGCGGCTCATTCTCGAAGCCCGGGCTGGCGCGGGCCCCCTTTTCGTCAATGTGGTAGCGCGATGTCCCGCCCCCTTTGGCGGTTTCGTCGTGGGCGGTATGGGGTTTGCGCACCCATCCAATTTCCGCATCCCAGCCGTGCTCGATGAAACGCTCCAGTCCTCGGTGGTCGACAACCGGGGCGAGATCGCCGGGCGTAACGATCCACGGGCATCCCTTCTTGAGCCACCGGGTCGCAACGAACGCCACCACTTCCAAGGCGGCGACGGCTGAGAGTGCGATGGCGGCGGCGGTCAGCATTTCAGACAAGCGGCGGCATTTGGGCGAGAATGGTTTCCAGGCAGGCCTCCACCCCATCGTCTTGCGCCGGCTTGTCGATGACCAGGTCGGGCGCGGCGGGGCGCGGAAAGGGGATGTCGATCCCGATCACGTCGGGTATGCGGCCGGCTTCGGCGGCAGCATAGAGGTCCTTGGTGTCGCGCTCCTTCAAGGTCTTCAGCGGCAAATCGAGAAAGACCTCGAAGTAGCTGGAAAAGTTGGTCCGGTTCCAAGCTTGCCATTCGGGGAAAAGCGACAGCACAGCGGCGATGACATGGATTCCCTGATCGTCGAGCACCTTGCACAGGTTCGAGATGTGCTCGGCGTTGCGCCGCCGCCCTTCGATCGTGTGGTCGACGTCGCGGAAGACCTCGCGGAAGGCGTCGCCGTCGAGCAGCACCAAGTTGGCATGCCCCGGCTTCAAACGCTGGTAAAGGGCTTCGCTCAGGGTCGTTTTCCCCGATCCCGATAGGCCGATGAGCCAAATCACCATGACAAGCTCCTAATCCGCCGGCACCGTTGAATGTGCCTCGCCAAAGGCGGCGGTGATGCGGTCGCGCCCAATCTCGGGGATATCGGCCATGCGCCGGGCGATGATGCGGTTGAACCCGGGCACCGCCGGATGGTCGGCGC
>JASMAE010000009.1 GCA_030754475.1 Rhodospirillales bacterium | reverse complement strand
GACCGCCCTCTCTATGTCGACGCGGTTCACTTCAACACTGAGCTCACGCGCATGTTGGCGGAATGCATCGTCGAGCGCAGCGATATCCGGCAAGCGATTGACCGGCGTGGAAGAAGCCGTCCATGAAATTGCGGCGCGGTTCGCCAGACGTCGCACGGCCTTCCGCTTCACCGTCGGGGAGCGTGGCTGTCGTTCGCTGTTTCGTGGGTGGTTTTAGCCACGTCGCCGCGCCAGGCGCGGTCGCATCCCAAGTGCGCGGTGAAACCTGACGCGGTCGGTGACCGGTTCGGTCTCCGGTTCCCACTGGGGGCACGTCGCAACCGGATATCGAAGGTCCGGAGTGGCCGCACCGTTTCGAGAGTCTCCATACACTCGCCCGCTCAGGCCGCGTGCCTTGAAGCCACATCCCCTCGGCGTCAGCGATGAGACCGCCGCTTGGCGCCGTTCCGAGCGCTCAGAGCTGCCAACGCTCGAGGCCCTCGGGCAGGGTAGCCCCGCACCACATCCCCTTGACGTCGCCTATGAGACCGCCCGGACGAACGAGGCGGGCGAAGTCCGCAGTGGAGAGGTCGCGATAGACGTCGTGGGCGACGGCGCCCACCACGGCGTCGAAGGCGGACGCCGAGTCGAGGTCCCCGAGAAGTTCGATCCCATAAAGCGCCCGCGCCTGGTCCGGATCGGCCAAAGGATCGTGGACCGCGACCCGGTGGCCGCGCGCTCCGAGGCCCTGGACCACGTCGGCGACCCCGGTGTTGCGCAAGTCCCGCACGTTTTCCTTGAACGTCAACCCGAGCACGAGTACGTCGCACCCGCCGCGACCCGGAAACAGCCCCGTGAGCGCGCGGTCGACGGATTCGGCGACGAAGGCGCCCATGCGGTCGTTGATGCGCCGCCCGGCGAGCACGATCTCGGGCTCGTGACCCGCGCTTTCGGCGGCCGCGGCGAGGTAGTACGGATCGACGCCGATGCAGTGCCCGCCGACGAGGCCGGGCCGGAAGTCGAGGAAGTTCCATTTCGTCGCCGCCGCCGCGAGCACGTCGCGGGTCGAGAGGTTCAGCTTAGCGAGGATCATCGCCACCTCGTTGACGAACGCGATGTTGATGTCGCGCTGCGCGTTCTCGATCACCTTGGCCGCCTCGGCGGTCATGATGTCACGGGCGACGAACACCCCGCCCGCGGTCATGGCGCCGTAGATCTCTGCCAAAAGCGCGCTCGTCTCGGCCGTCTCAGCGGCGACGACCTTGGTGATCCTGTCGACCGCATGCTCGTCGTCGCCCGGATTGATGCGCTCGGGCGAATAGCCGAGGAAGAAGTCCTTGCCACGCACCAGGCCCGACGCCGATTCCAGGACCGGGCCGCAGACGCCCTCGGTCACGCCGGGGGAAACCGTACTTTCCAGGACCACGACGGCGCCCGGCCGCAAATGGACGCCGACCGCGCGGCACGCCGAGGTAACCGCGCTCAAATCGGGCTTGTTCGTCGCGTCCACCGGCGTGGGCACCGCGATGATGAATACGTTTCCGCCGCCAA
>JASMAE010000008.1 GCA_030754475.1 Rhodospirillales bacterium | reverse complement strand
CGCCGTCGAACATGGTGCGCGCCATCCTGGTCGGCCTGACCGACGACGGCCGTCTGGTCCGGCCCTGGTTAGGCGCCTGGGGCCAGCGAGTGTCTCCGGAGATCGCGGGCTCGCTCGCCATGGAGCGGCCGATGGGGGTGCTGATCAACGAGGTCTACGCGGGCGGGCCGGCGGCGCGGGCGGATCTGCGCGTCGGCGACGTGGTGCTGGCAATCTCGGGCCACGAGGTGGACGATCCGACGGCGCTCAGGTTCCGGATTGCGACCCTGCCGGTGGGCGAGGCGGTGAAACTCCGAATCTTGCGCCAAGCGCACGAGATGACGTTTTCTCTTGCGTTGGCGCCGCCGCCCGAGGACCCGCCCCGCGACGTGACCGAGATTGGCGGGCGAAATCCGTTCTCGGGCGCCACGGTGGCGAACATGTCGCCTGCGTTGGCCGACGAGATGGGTCTCGACCGTTTCAAGGCGGGAGCGACGGTGCTTGGCGTACGCGCGGGCAGCGCGGCCGCGCGCCTAGGCCTGCAACCGGGCGACGTGGTCGTCTCTGTCAACGACGAGGATCCGCGTTCGGTGGATGGCCTTGAGGCGGTGCTCGCGCGCACCGCCGAGCGCTGGCGAATCGCGATCGAACGCGACGGTCGGGTCCATCGCCTGGTCGTCGAGCTGTGAGGACGTTGTTCGAAGGCGAAGCACCGCGCCCGCTCGCCGACAAGCTGCGGCCCGCGTCTCTCGCCGACGTGGTCGGACAGGATCACCTCTTGTCTCCCGAGGGCGCGATCGGGCGCATGGTGTCCTCGGGGCGCATGGCCTCGATTATCCTTTGGGGACCTCCCGGTTCCGGCAAGACCACCATCGCGCGGCTTCTTGCGGATGTCACCGAGCTTCACTTCGAGCCGCTTTCGGCCGTCTTTTCCGGCGTTGCGGATTTGCGGAAGGTCTTTGACCAGGCGCGCGAGCGCCGCGCGATGGGCCGCGGCACCCTCCTGTTCATCGACGAGATCCATCGCTTCAACCGCGCCCAGCAGGACAGTTTCCTCGCCTACGTCGAAGACGGAACCGTGACCCTGGTCGGCGCGACCACCGAGAATCCGTCGTTCGAGCTCACGGGCGCGCTTCTGTCGCGCTGCCAGGTGCTGGTGCTCAACCGTTTGAGCGACGAGGCAATCGAAGAGTTGCTGCAGCGCGCGGAGAATGAAGTGGCGAGGTCCGTTCCCCTCGACGACGACGCGCGGATCGCGCTTCGCGCCATGGCGGACGGTGACGGGCGGTACGTCCTGAACATGGCCGAGGCGCTGTTCGAACTCGACGGCGATGCGCGCCTCGACACGGCGGCGCTGGCCGAGGTGGTGCAGCGGCGCGTCCCCCTTTACGACAAGCATCAGGAAGGTCACTTCAATCTCATCAGCGCGCTCCACAAGTCGCTCCGGGGCTCCGATACCGACGCTGCGCTCTACTGGTTCGCGCGCATGATCGTCGGTGGCGAGGACCCGCGTTATATCGCCCGACGCCTGGTTCGTTTCGCGGTCGAGGACGTCGGCCTCGCGGATCCGGACGCGGTGGTCCAGGCACTTGCCGCTTGGGAGACGTACGAGCGCCTGGGTTCGCCCGAGGGCGAGCTGGCGTTGGTCCAGTGCATCGTGTTCCTGGGTTCAGCGCCAAAGTCGAACGCCGCCTACAAGGCGGCCGGTGCCGCGGTGCACGCGGCGCGCGAGACGGGTTCGCTGATGCCGCCCAAGCACATCCTCAATGCGCCGACGCGGCTGATGAAGGACCTCGGATACGGTGAAGGTTACGTCTACGACCACGACACCGAGCAGGGCTTTTCCGGCCAGGATTATTTTCCCGAGGGAATGCCGCGGCGCCGGTTCTACGAACCGGGCGAGCGCGGCTTCGAACGCGAGATCGCGAAACGGCTCGCTTTTTGGGATCGGTTGCGCGGCGAGAAGGCCGTCGATTGACGTCTTTGCGGGACACGCCCGAAGAGGGGGCCGCGCCCGGCGCTAGCACCGTTCGCATTGCGCCCGGTGACGCGGACGTGCGCCTCGACCGCTGGCTGCGCCGCCACTTTCCCGAGGCCCCTTACGCCCTGGTCCAGAAGTGGCTGCGCACGGGCCAAGTCCGCCTCAACGGCGGCCGCGCGCGCGCCGGCGCGCGCCTTCAACGGGGCGATCTGGTCCGCCTTCCGCACGTGGCCGCGGCGTCGCCCGCGGTCCGTCCAAAGCCGGCGCCGCGGGTGTCCGCTTCGGATGCCGAATCGCTTCGTGCCTTGGTGCTTCACCGTGACGACCAGTTGCTGGCGATCAACAAGCCGCCGGGTCTGGCCGTCCAGGGCGGGACCGGCACCCGGCGCCACCTGGACGCCATGCTGGACGCGCTTCGTTACGGGGCGGTCGATCGGCCCAGGCTCGTCCACCGCCTCGACAAGGATACCTCAGGCGTTCTCGTGTTCGCGCGAAACCCGGCCGCCGCCGCGTCGTTGGCCGCCGTCTTCCGGGCCCGCGACGTGCGCAAGCTCTATTGGGCGGTGGTTGCCGGCGTACCCTCGCCAGCCGCGGGCCGGATCGATCTCGATCTCGCGAAAAGGCCGGGGCGAAAGGGCGAGCGAACCCATGTGGTGGAGGCCGGCGGCCGGCACGCGAGCACGCTGTACCGGGTCATCGACCGAGCCGGGAAAAAGGCCGCCTGGGTCGCGTTCGAGCCGCTTACGGGGCGCACGCATCAAGTCCGCGCCCATGCAGCCGCATTGGGCACGCCCGTGCTGGGCGACGGCAAGTACGGCGGCCGCCGGGCCTTCCTCGAAGCCGACGGGATATCCCGCATGCTCCACCTCCACGCCCGCGCGATCCGCATTCCCCATCCCGCGGGCGGGACGCTCGCGGTCGTGGCACCCTTGCCCGAACATATGCGCCAGACGATGCGCGCCCTCGGGTTCGATGCCCGCGGCGCCGATGATGCATTTACGGGCGATGCGGAAGCGCCGCGGCGAACGCCGGGTGGCGAGCGTTAGGGCCGGAGGCGTGATGACCGCCCAGGCCGGATCCATACGGCGCTTCTACGACGCGGTCGCCGTCGAAGCCCTCGGAGGGGGATTCGTCGTCACCCTGGACGGTCGCCAGGCACGCTCGCCCCAGGGCGCGCCGTTGGTGATTCCGACGCGTTCCTTGGCCGAGGCCGTCGCCGACGAGTGGCGGTCCCAGACCCAGACCATCGATCTCGGATCCATGCGCCTAACCCGCCTCGCGCACGAGGCCCTGGACGGCACGGACGTTGGGCGCGACACGATCGTCGAGGCGATCCTTGGATTCGCCCGGACGGATCTTCTCTGCTATCGCGTCAGCGAGCCGCCGGCGCTCGCAGAACGCCAGGTGGCGGCGTGGCAGCCGTTGTTGGACTGGGCGTCCGAAGCTTGCGGCGCGCGCTTGCGCGTCACGCACGGCGTCATGCCCGTCGAGCAACCCGCGGGCGCCGTGGACGCGCTGCGGGGCACCCTCGAGGCGCGGAGCACGTTCGCGCTGGTCGCCATTGCCAGCGCAGCGCAGGCCGCGGGGTCTCTCGTCGTCGCCCTTGCGCTGGCTTCGGGACGGATCGGCGCCGAAGACGCTTTCGGAATCTCGCAACTGGACGAGAACTTCCAGATGGAACGCTGGGGGACTGATTCCGATGCGCTCGCACGGCGCGAGCGTACACGCGCCGAGATCCACGCGGCGGCCGCCTTCATTTCACACCTCGGGGCCGCGTCTCCCTGACGGCGCGTGCGGCCCCGTCGTCACGGGTTGGCGTGAACGCGCTCGATCGCGAACGATGCGCGGTCGACGGACGGCGTGCGCCCGGTCATCTCGTCGACGACGATCCGCGCGCAGATCGGTCCCGCGGTGTATCCGGCGTCGCCGAATACGGCGTTGAAAAAGCCCGGAAGCCCGGAAACCTCTCCCAAAATCGGGCCCGAGCTGATGCCTGCGTTGACGGCGGCCCAGGTGCGCACCAGCCTGAGATGGCCGAGTTCGGGCACGATTCGCTGTGCGATCCAGAGATTGCCCTCGACGCTGGCTCGCGTGACCGCCGGCAAGCCGGTCGCCGGGTCGATGACCGCGGGCCAACCGCCGCCGATAATCAGGTTTCCATTGGATGCCTGCTTGAACGTAAGCCGCATGCCCGCGTGCTGGACCAGGTGATCGACGAACTGGCAAGCCGGCTCGGTCACGTTCATGTGCAGGACCTCCGGCGCCGCAAGCGGGATATTGACGCCGACCATCGCCGCAATTTCGCCCGCCCCAAGGCCGGCGGCGTTGACGACCCGTTTGCAGTGAATGGAGCCCCGCGTGGTCTCCACCTCGAAGCCGCGATTATCCGGCGAGATCGCGCGGACCACGGTGTGGCGAAGGAAACGGGCGCCCGCGCGTTCGGCGGAGCGCGCGATCGCCGGCGTCGCAAGACCCGGATTGATGCGCCCCTCGATCGGGCAGATCGTGGCGCCGACCACGTGACGGTCGGAAAGATAGGGCGCGATGGCAAAGAGTTCGGCTCCCCGGACCACGTGGGTTTCGAGACCGATGGCGCGCTCGCGCGCCGCTTTGCGCTCCAGCCCTTCGAGTTGGTCGGGGGTCTCGGCAACCATGAGGCCGCCCTCGACGTGGAGCTCGACGTCCGAGTCCAGTTCCCGGGCGAGCTCCTGCCAAGTTCGGACCGCCGCTATGTAGAGGCGGACGTTGCCGTCGATGATTTGCCGCCAACGGAGATCCTCGATCGTCATCTGAAATGACATGATCTGAACGTGAAGGCTTCCGGCGTTGCCGCCCGAAGCCTGGGTGTTCAGATCGTGGCGCTCGGCGAGTACGACCTCGATTCCCTCGCGGGCAAGCTCGTAAGCGAGCGCGCAACCAATGACGCCGCCGCCGACGACCAAGACGTCGGTTTCCATCCCTTTTTCCTACTGGTCGTTCATAGAAACCATTTCTCAGGCGGCGGGAACGCGGTTCGCGACGCGTGTGATGGAAAACGCGCGGATGTCAATCTCGTCACGTTTGCCCTGAACCGCCGAGGCCACCAGGCGCCCCGTCAGGGGCCCCAGGGTGTAGCCGATCCCGGTCGCGGCCATGAAGAACCCCGGCACCGCCGGAACCTCGCCGAGGACGGCCTTGCCGTCGGTGGAGATGTTGACGCCGGTCCAGCATCTGAGCAGGCGGAGATGCCCGAGCCCGGAGACCAGCCGCTGGGCGACCCAAAGGTTCCCCTGAATGCTCGGGCGCAGCACGCGCGGCGGGCCACCGGCCGCGCCCGCGCCGGCGGGCCAACCGCCGCCGACGATCACGTTCCCGTTGGACGCCTGTTTCATGGTCAGGCGGTATGCGGCGTGCTGGACGAGATGATTCATGAACGGCTCCGCTGCTTCGCTGACGTTCATGTGCAATAGCTCGCCGAACACGACGGGAAGTTCGATTCCCGCCATCGCCGCCACCGCAGGCGACCCGGTGCCCGCGGCGTTGACCACCCGTTTGGCGCGGATCGCACCGCGATCCGTTTGGGCGACGAAACCGGAGCTTTCGCGCGTCAGCGCAATGAGCGCGGTGTGACGAAAGAAACGCGCACCGGCGCGCACCGCGCCCCGCAACAGCGCCGGCGTGGCCAGCGTCGGGTTCACCCGGCCTTCGTTCGTGCAGAACTCGCCGCCGATCGCGCGTTCCGACACATAGGGGGCGAGATCGCGCATCTCGTTGCCGCGCACGATGTAGACATCCAGGCCGAGGCGCCGCTCGCGTTCTACCTTCGCTTCGAGGAAGCGCATCTGGTCTTCGCTTTCGGCCAGCATCAGGCCGCCTTCGACGTGGATCTCGACATCGCAATCGAGTTCGGCGCCCAGCTCCTGCCAGAACGCCACCGCGCGGCCCAACAGGCGCGTGCTTTCCTCGTAGTAGGCGGGAAAGTCGCCGTCGGTGCGCTTGGCTTGGTGCGACTGGAACTGAACGTGAAGGCTTCCCGCGTTGGCCCCCGACGCCTGGGTGTTGATATCGCCGCGATCGACGACGACCGCCTCGACGCCATCGCGAGCGAGAAAATAGGCGGTCGAACAGCCGATGATGCCGCCGCCGACCACAAGGACGTCCGTTTCGGCCCTGATCTCGCTCACGTCTTCCAATGCTTCGGTCCACGCCACGAACGCGTTTTCTACGACGGCCGTTCAGAGAAGCGCTCGATGGAGAAACCGCTAATGTCGAACGACGGGTCCCTTCCGCGGACGGCCTCGGCGACAAGCTGCCCGTAGATGGGACCGTTTGTATAGCCCGAGTTCGCGGGTACCGCCATGTAGAAACCGGGCACCCGGGGCACTTTGCCGAGGATCGGATTGGCGTCCTCGACGATGATATTGAAGGCGGTCCACGTTCGCATTAATCGCAAATGGCCAAGCGCCGGAATCAGGTGCGTAGCCACCCATAGGTTCGACTCGGTGGTGGCGCGAAGGACGGTGGCCTCGCCGGTGATCGCGTGAAGGCCCGCCGGCCAGGCACCACCGATGAGGACGTTGCCGGCTTCGGCCTGTTTGAGTGTGAGCCGGCGGCTCGCGTGCTGGAGCAAGTGCCCGACCAACGGCGTCGTCGTCTCGGTCACGTTCATGTGGAGCGGCCGCCGGCTGGTGGGAAGGTGGACTCCGACCATTTCCGTAACCGCATTCGCCCACGCCCCGGCGGCGTTGACCACGCGATGGCAGCGGATCGCGCCCTGACGCGTGGTGGCCGTGAAGCCCCGTGTCTCGGGGCTGAGCGCGACAAGCTCGCATTGTCGTCGGAATCGGGCGCCCAAGCGTTCGGCGGCACGAACCAGCGACGGAGTCGCGATCGCCGGATTGATCTTTCCCTCCTGTGGACAGTACGCGGCGCCGATCACGCGTTCGGAAAGATACGGTGCGACCGCGCGGACCTCGGTTGCCGTGATGACGTCGACTTCGAGGCCTTGCGCGCGTTCGCGCTCCGTCTTCGCCTCGAGGCCGCGCAATTCCGCCTCGGTTTCGGCCACCATGAGCCCGCCACTGATGCGAAGCTCGACGTCGCGGTCGAGTTCCGGCGCGAGTCGCTGCCAAGCCTTGACGCCCTCGGCGAAGACGAAGAGCGAGCGGTCGATGGCGGCGACGTACGCCGGATCGGTCCGGTTCGCGCGCGCCGATTCCATCTGGACGTGCAGACTTCCCGCGTTCGAACCCGAGGCCTGATGATTGAGGTCATGGCGGTCGATGACCACCACGTCGACGCCGTCGCGGGCCAGAAAATAGGCGACGCAACAGCCTAGGATTCCGCCGCCGACGACCAAGACGTCGGTATCGAAGCTCACGTCTGCGCCCGTTTCCCGAATATGCCGCGCGCGTTCCGTGCGCCCGGGGCCGGCCTCACTCGTCCGGCGGCTTCCTGGCGATGGCACTGATGGGGACCGGCTTGATCGGTGGTCTCGGGGCAAAGAACGAGAACTCCTCGATCTCGCTTTCCATACTGCCGGACACCAGATGCGCCATGATGGGGCCGCAGTAGCGTCCTTGGCAGCGGCCCATGCCGGCGCGGGTTTGGCGCTTGACGCCGCCGACGGTCGACGTGCCGCTCTCGAGCGCCTCGTTGATGGCGGCCCGCGACACCGCCTCACACCGGCAGATCAGGGTGTTGTCGGTGGCCAACTCGTCCATCAGGCGCGGCGCCCGATAAAGTCTCCACAAGGCCTCTTGGAACCGCCGGTGGCTCGCGAGCTTGCGACGGCGCATCTCGAGCTCGCTTGCGATCGCCGGCGGAAGCTCGCGGTCCAGGTTGCGCGCAGCCGTGCAACCGGCGATGAACCCTTCCTCGATCGCCGCGCGGGCCCCGCCCAGGCCGCCGGAGTCTCCGGCGACGAAGACGCCCGGAATGCTCGTCTGGCAATCACCGTCCTTTTCGATGACCAGCGTCCCCTTTTCGGCATCGAAACGGTGTTTGCAGCCCAGCGGACGCGAGACGTCCGCCGAAGGCTGAAAACCGTACCCGACGCACACGGCGTCGACCTCGAACTCGCGCCGCGTGCCTTCGATCAATTTGCCGAAACGATCGATCCTCTGGAGCGTGACAGATTCGACCCTGTCTTTGCCGTGGGCCTCGACGACAATGTGACGGTAGAGCACGGGGACGCCCGCGCGTTTTAACCCCCACATGTAGCGCCCGCCGTCGACCATGAGGTCGGGCGATTCGCTGAGCGCCGTCCAAACCGCGGCGATGTCGCCCGGGCCGGGAAACTTCGAGGCTTCCGCCAGCGCCACGACCTCGACGCCGGCGTTCAGAAGCTCATGAGCGACCTGAAGGTTGAGCGGTCCGTTTCCGGCCATGAGCACGCGGCGTCCGGGCGCGACGCGATACGAGCGCAACAAGGTCTGGGCGGCGCCGGTGGTCATGAAGCCCGGAAGCGTCCAGCCGGGGATAGGCAAGCCGCGTTCGTACGCGCCGGTGGCGAGCACGAGCTGTTTGGGCTCGAAGAGCTGCGAGACGCCATCGGCGAGCACGGCGATCTCCTGCGGCCCGAACGCGCCCCATACGAGCGCCTCGCTGAACACCTTGACGCCCGCGGCCCGAACCTGATCGATCAGGTCCCGGCCGGCACGAAACTGCTTGTCCATCCCGCGCTCTTCGGCGAAGGAGTAGACCTTGGACAATTGCTTGTAGAACTGACCGCCGAGCGCCGGCCGCTCGTCGATGAGCATGACCTCGGCGCCTGCCGACGCGGCCGCGTAGGCCGCCGACATGCCGGCCGGCCCGCCGCCGATCACGAGCACGTCGGGCTTGTGTACCGGCATCTCGCCGCTCGGCGGCTCGGCGAGGTACGGCACGTCCGAGCCTGGAATCGCGCCAGGATACTTCTGGGTTTCGACGCGCATGCCGGCGCGCACCCCCGTCATGCAGGCGCGGATGTTCTGCTGGCCGTCGATGCTCACGAGGCACTCGCTGCACACCCCCATTCCGCAAAAGATGCCGCGCTTCGAGCCGTCCTTGGTCTCGCGAAGTCCGAGTTTTCCGGCTGCCGTCAGGCTTGCCGCGACCGTTTCGCCCGCGTAGGCCTTCAACGTCTCGCCGTCGAAGCTGATCTCGACCTCTTCGGCAACCGTCTGGATGCCGTCACCTATCACTCGCATTTGAATATGCTCCCAGGATCGAGGACGTACGTCGTTCGGTGGGAGGGAACGCACTGAATAGCGCGTTCCGCGCGCCGGGACGGGACTCGTCTTATCACGGAAGCGCCGGCGGAAACAAGCGCGAGTCGGGTTTTCGGAATAACGGCCCCGAACGACGTCGCAAAGTTGCGACATACGGTTTGAGCCGTTTACGAGGCGAGGCTGGCAAGACGTACGGGCGCTCGCGCCTCCGGCAGGTTCCAAAGTTCGCCGGGGGCCGGGAAGGATTCCCCGAAAATTCCGCGCCAGTCGCCGAGCGCCGCGTCGCTCGCATTCCGGCGCTCGGCGTCACAGGCCCGCCGCGCCGCGGCAAAGGCCGAACGCGCGGCGCCGAGCCATGCGTCGCCGAGTCCGACGAGGTGGTCGTTCGTTCCCGGAACCGCAAGCGCGCGGCCGTCCTGGTGACAGAGCCAGAAGAAGAAGTCGCGCACCATC
>JASMAE010000007.1 GCA_030754475.1 Rhodospirillales bacterium | reverse complement strand
TCCAATGTGGCGCGTTCGAAAAGGCCTCCGGGCAGTTCCGCGAAACAGGCGGCGTTGCTCGTCAAGACATCGGCGATTCCGGCGCGGCCGCCGTCTCGGTTTCGAACCTTGGCCTCGCCGTGAAAACGGGCGACCGCCTTGGCCACGTCGGCCATGAGATGGCGATCCAGGGCTCCGGCCCGGGCGAGGCGGTCGAACAGACACGCCTGATCGAAGCGGACCATCTCGACCAGCGCCTCGACGGGCGTTCCCTCGCCGCCGAGGCGCAAGCGCCCGGCGCGGTCGCGCACCACCTGGACGACCCCTTTGTAAATGTCGGGCGCCGTCCGCCGGTTGAGGACGACCTCCGCCTCGCAGGCGGCGGCTCGAAGCGCCAGGGTCGAGAAATCGAGATACGGGAAATGCACGGCCCGCTTGAGCTTGTAGGCACGATCGCCCACCAGGAAAACGACCGAAACGTGGGTCTCGATGCGTTCCACCGTCGCGATCGCGCGATCGTAAGTATCGGGGCGCGAGATGAACGCGAACACATCGGCCAGCGCCCCATCGCACGCCGGCCCACGAACCGCGCCGTAGGGTAATGGTAGGCGGGCGCGCTGCTTACCGGACATGGGCTCGACCCCGGCTCCGCTGTTAACCCACCGCCACCCTCGGGCGGTCGTATGGGAACCAGACGCACCGGTTGGGAACGATCAACGACACTTCGAAGCGTCCCGGCCGGGCCACCACCGAGGCATGGATTCGGGCGGGAGCGAATGCAAAGGCGACGTGTGCGTTGGATGGGCTGTCGCAGATCGGCATCGGCGGATCCTCTCGGCGGTTCCCGAACCATGCGCCGGACACGGCCGGAAGTCCTTGATTTCGATCAGACCCACCACGCCGCACCCTGACGCGCACCCCTTGCGCTGCCGGGCCCAAGGGCGTTATCAACGGGTCTCGGCGGTGCGGGCGCCCCGATCGCCAGCAACGCCATGGGGCCGCGATCGCGAAGGTGTGGTCATGAAGGTCGCACTGATCCAGATGAACTCGCAAGATGACAAGGGCGCCAATTTGAAGGCGGCCGAGGCCCTTGTCGACGCCGCCGTAGCGGAAGCGCGCCCCGACCTGGTGGCGTTGCCCGAGATGTTTCCATATCTCGCCATGGATGACGACGGCCGCCGCCGCGCCGCAGAAACCATCCCGGACGGCGAAGCGCTCGCCTTGCTCAAGGACTTGGCGGTCCGCCACGGGACCTACGTCCACGGCGGAAGCATCCTCGAGGCGGACGGCAACCGCATGTTCAATACCACCGTCGTGATCGATCCCAAGGGCCGCCAGATCGCGCGCTATCGAAAGCTCCACCTGTTCGACGTGACGACGCCGGACGGAAAGGAATACCGGGAATCGGAGACGTTCTCGCGCGGCGAAGAGGTGGTCGACTTTGCAATCGACGGGATCACGGTCGGCTGTTCCGTCTGCTACGACCTACGCTTTCCCGAGCTGTATCAAGCGCTCGCGAAGAAGGGCGCCAGCGTGATCGTCGTTCCCGCGGCGTTCACCATGCAAACCGGCAAGGACCACTGGGAAATCCTGCTTCGGGCGCGCGCCATCGAGACCCAGTGCTACGTGCTGGCGCCCGCGCAATGGGGATGGTTCGCCAACGGCACGCGCGCGAGTTGGGGCCACTCCATGGTTGTCGACCCATGGGGGCATATCGTCGCCCAGTCCCAGGACAAGGTCGGGTTCGTGACCGCGACCCTCGACTTCGACTATCTGGACTCGGTGCGCGCCGCCATTCCGGTCGCCGATCACAAGGCCCTGTAGCGAGCGACGCCTCGGCCGCGGCACAAGAGAATTCCTCAGACGAACTTGTGATGGGGTTCGTGGATCCCGTGCGGGTCCTGGTGGATGAACACTTCGGCCTTCGGATAGGCGCTCGCGACCCGTTCCATGACCTCTTCGGCGATGGCGTGGGCGGCATTCAACGAAAGCTCGCCGTCCATTTCGAGGTCGAGTTGAATGAAGAATTGGGTTCCGGAAGCCCGCGTCCTCAGATCGTGGAGGTCGCGGACGCCGGGATGGGCAAGCGCGATCCCGCGAATCCGCTGGCGGTCCTCGTCGGGAAGTTCCCGATCCATCAAATGGTCCAACGCGGTCTTTCCGATCATCCACGCGCCGCGCAGGATGTAACCGGCGATGAGCACGGCGAGCAGCGGGTCTGCGAGCGTCCAGCCCAATTCGCGGACAAGCACCAGCGAAGCAAGGACCCCGAGGTTCAACAGCAAGTCCGAGCGGTAGTGAAGCGAATCGGCGCGGATCGCGACCGAGCCGGTGCGCCGCACCACGTACATCTGGAACGCCACCAGCACCAGCGTGATCGCGATCGACAGCACGATCACCGCGATCCCGAAGTCGGTACGCGCGATCGCTTGGGGCTCGAACAGCCGATGCCCCGCCTCGATCAGCAGAAACGCCGCCGATCCCGCGATGAAGGCCGCCTGCGCGAGGCCGGCAAGCGGTTCCGCCTTGCCGTGACCGAAGCGGTGCTCATGATCGGCAGGCTGCAGCGCGTGGTGAATGGCGATCAGGTTGACCAGCGACGCGCCGACATCGAGAAACGAATCGATCAGCGTCGAAAGAACGCTCACCGAACCGGTGGCGATCCAGCCTGCGAGCTTGGCCGCGATCATCACAGAGGCCGCCGAGACCGAGGCGTAGCTCGCCCATCGCATGAGGCGCCCGCGGTGCTCGGGCGACGGTGCGCTCGGCTCCGGTATGGATGTCGCGGCAGCTCTGTCGTCCGGCATGGAATTCGGCCCTCGGGCGTCTAGGGGTACAGGGTTTCCGTCCGCCAACCATCGCCGTCCCGAATGTAGACGAGGCGGTTGTGCAGCCGGTACTCCTCGGCCTGCCAGAATTCGATCCGTTCCGGGATCACCCGGAACCCCGACCAGAAGTCGGGCCGCGGAATCTTGCCGACGTGGAACTTCGCCGTGAACCGCGCGACCTGGCGCTCGAGCTCGAAACGGCCGTTCAGCGGCTGCGACTGTTTCGAGGCCCAGGCCCCGATCTGGCTCAGCCGATTCCGGGTGGCGAAATAGTCGTCGGCTTCGGCGTCGGTGACGGGTTCGACCGGTCCCTCTATCCGCACCTGCCTTTCCAGCGATTTCCAGTGGAACAGCAGCGACGCATACGGATTGGCCGCCAGCTCCGCGCTCTTTCGGCTGGCGAGATTGGTGTAGAACACGAACCCGCGCGCATCGAAGGCCTTAAGCAGCACCATCCGCGCGGTCGGCCTGCCTTCGGGGCCCGCAGTCGCCACCGTCATGGCGTTGGCGTCGCCGGGCTCTCGCTTCTCGGCTTCGGCGAACCACACCGTGAATTGATCGAGGGGATCGGCGCTTTGGCTGGCGATCATGGGGGCCATGCACTATACTATAAACAGTTTCCGAAACTCGGCGCACCGGCTCGTCTTTGTTCTGCGAGCCGCGGGCCACGTGCAAGCGATTTTTTCGCTTCCCGAGAGGGGCGGGGCCTGCGTGGGGCGGACCGATTTGGCCGAGGTTCGGGTCAAACGAAGCAAGAGGTCTCGAAAATGAACGTGAAATCGATCGCCGCGACGCTGCTGGCCGCCTCGTTGCTCGCCGCGTGCCAACAGATGCAGGATAACCCGAAACAGACGATGGGGACCCTCGCCGGCGCCGGACTCGGTGCGCTGGCCGGCTCGCAGATCGGCGGTGGCAAGGGGCAACTCGCAGCAGTCGCCATCGGCGCGCTCGCCGGCGGCTGGTTCGGAAGCGAGATCGGCAAGTCGCTCGACAAGGCGGATCAGGCGTACGCCGCCGAAACCGTCCAGAATTCGATGGAATCCAACCGCACCAACCAAACATCGACCTGGCGCAACCCCGATTCCGGCCATGCCGGAAGCTTTACCCCGACGAGCACGTACCAAACGGCGAGCGGACAGTACTGCCGCGATTTCGAAACCACCGTCAACATCGACGGGCAGGCGGAGACCGCGACAGGGCGCGCGTGTCGCGACGACGCGGGGGGCTGGCGCATCGTCCAGTAATCGGCTGCTTCCGGGGACGGCGCGCCCGGTCCCGGCATTCCCTCACCACGAGGCTTCGCCTCGCGCCGTCGATTGCGCCTGAGGCGCGCTCGCGGCCCGTGCGCGTTTCCGCTTGGTTCCGAATCCCAGGCGCATCGTGTAGGATGCCGCGCCTTGGTCGGCCGGGTCCGCTCGCCGCAACCGCAGATGAGGAGTTCGCATGACCGAGCCCGCGCCTTTGATGGCCGGCAAACGCGGCCTGATCATGGGCGTCGCCAACGAGCGCTCGCTCGCCTGGGGCATCGCGCGCACCGCCCACGCCCACGGCGCCAGCCTCGCCTTCACCTACCAGGGCGACGTATTGCGCAAGCGCGTCGCGCCGCTCGCCGAATCGGTCGGTTCCGAGATCGTGCTTGCGTGCGACGTCACCGACGAAGCCAGCATGGACGCCGCGTTTGCGGCCATCGCCGAGCGCTGGGGAACACTCGACTTCGTCGTCCATGCCATCGCGTTCTCGGACAAGGACGGGCTCAAGGGCCGCTACATCGACACGAGCGCCGAGAACTTCCAAATCACCATGAACGTTTCGGTCTATTCGTTCACCGCCGCCTGCCGGCGCGCCGCACCCCTGATAGTCGACGGCGGCAGCCTGCTGACCCTCACCTACTTCGGCGCCGAACGGGTCATGCCGCACTACAACGTGATGGGGGTGGCGAAGGCGGCGCTCGAGGCGAGCGTGCGCTATCTGGCCGAGGACTTGGGAAGCGACGGGATCCGGGTAAACGCGATTTCGGCCGGGCCGATGAAGACGCTGGCTTCATCCGGCATCGGCGATTTCCGCTACATCCTTAAGTGGAATGAATACAACTCACCGCTTCGGCGCAACGTCACCATGGACGACATCGGCGGCGCCGGACTTTACCTGCTGAGCGACTTGTCCACCGGGGTCACGGGCGAGACCCACCACGTCGACTGCGGTTACCACGTCGTCGGCATGAAGGCGGTGGACGCGCCCGACATCTCGGTCGTCTAGGCGCGTCGGCGGGAGGCGCGAGTGTCCGGCAACACCTTCGGCCACACTTTCCGTTTCACCACCTTCGGCGAAAGCCATGGACCGGCCATCGGGTGCGTGGTGGATGGCGTTCCGCCGCGGATCGCGCTCGGCGAGGCGGATATCCAGTTCCATCTCGACCGCCGCCGGCCCGGCCAATCCCGGCACACGAGCCAGCGCCGCGAGCCCGACCGCGTCGAGATCGTCTCAGGCGTCTTCGAGGGATTGACGACGGGGACGCCGGTCGGCCTTCTGATCCGCAACGAGGATGCCCGCGCCAAGGATTACGGCGCGATCAAGGACATGTTCCGCCCCGGGCACGCGGACTACACCTATTTCGCGAAATACGGAATCCGCGATCACCGCGGCGGCGGGCGTGCCAGCGCCCGCGAAACGGCCATGCGGGTCGCCGCCGGCGCGGTCGCGCGCAAGGTGCTGGGCGACGAGATCAGGATTCGGGGGGCGCTGATCCAGGTGGGCCCGCACGCGATCGAGCGCGAGCGCTGGGACTGGGACGAGGTCGAGCGCAACCCCTTCTGGTGCCCCGATGCGGTGACGGCGAAAGTTTTTGAATCCTTCCTCGACGAGGTGCGAAAGCGCGGATCGTCGACCGGCGCGTTGATCGAGGTGGTGGCCTCGGGCGTGCCCGCCGGCCTCGGCGCTCCCGTCTACGACAAGCTCGACGGCGATCTCGCCAAGGCGCTGATGACCATCAACGCGGTCAAGGGGGTCGAAATCGGGGCCGGGTTCGCCGCCGCCGCGCTTTCGGGCGAGGAGAACGCCGATGAGATGCGCATGGCCGACGGCGCGGTCACCTTCCTCGGCAACAACGCGGGAGGCGTGCTCGGCGGCATCTCCACCGGCCAGGACGTCGTCGCCCGGTTCGCGGTCAAGCCGACGAGCTCGATCACGGTGCCGCGGCGCACCGTCACGACCGCGGGCGAAGACGCCGAGATCGTCACCAAGGGCCGCCACGACCCCTGCGTCGGCATCCGCGCGGTTCCCGTCGGCGAGGCCATGGTCGCTTGCGTGCTCGCCGACCACCTGCTGAAACACCGCGCCCAGTGCGGGTAGCCCCGGCCTCTTTTTTAACTCCCCCCTTCGAAACTCCAATGAAGGCCGACCGCCCCGACAGCGAACCCGGCCCTAAAGGTTGATCTGGCGCATCTGGCGGTCGTCGAAGCGGGCGCCGGCCGCGGCGCCAAGGGGAAAGGCGCGCGTCAGCGCCTCGCGCTCGGCCGCATCGAGAGCGACGTCGAGCGCACGGGCGTTGTATTCGAGGTGGTGCCGGCTTTTCGCGCCGGGGATGGGAATCACCCCATCGCTCGCGCCCAGCAGCCACGCCAGGGCGATTTGCGCCGGCGTGCAGCCCTTGGCCGCGGCCATGGCCTCGATGGGGCCGAGCAATTCCAGGTTCTTGTGGAGGTTGTCCGTCTCGAAGCGCGGCATGGTCGCGCGGCGGTCGCCGACAAGATCGCCCGCGCCGGTCACGGCGCCCGTGAGAAACCCACGGCCAAGCGGGCTGAAGGTGATGAACGAAACGCCAAGCTCGGCGCAGGCCGGCAGAACCTCGGCCTCGGCATCGCCGCGC
>JASMAE010000006.1 GCA_030754475.1 Rhodospirillales bacterium | reverse complement strand
GACCTCGGCGGCGGCTGGACGTTCGGTCGACCCGAACGGACCGGCCCCTTGGAGGGCGAGGACGACGAGTCGACGCCCACCTTCGAGGAGTACGCCGAAGCCGTCTGTCCGGCGATCAAAGAGGAATGCGCGCGGCTCGATTTCCCGTTGCCGGGCATCAAGATCGAACCCGGGCGCTCGGTCTCGGGGAATACCGCGATCGCATTGGGTCGCGTCGGCGCGGTCAAGGACTGGCCCGAACACGGAAAGAAGTGGGTCAACGTGGATTTGAGTGAGAACCACGTGATCTGGGTGAAGAAGCCGCACCACTACCACATTCTCGCGGCCAACAAGGCGGACGCCGAGCCAGCGGAGACGGTCGATATCGTCGGGCCGCTTTGCACCCTCGATCTACTCGGCCACGATCGCGCGCTGCCTAAGCTGGTTCGTGGCGATCTGGTGGCGCTTCTGGATACCGGTTGCTATGCGGAGTCCACGTCGGCGAACTTCAACGCCCAGTTCCGGCCCGCGACCGTCCTGGTCTCGGGCGATCAGGCCGACGTCACAACCCAGCGCGAACGCCTCGAGCACATCGCCGGCCGCTTCCAGGTGCCGGCGCGGCTTCTCGCCCAGTCTTTCGGCGGCTGACGGGCGGCGCCAGAACAAAGCGGAGTTGGACGATGATCAAGCTGTGCCGCCTCATCAAGAGGCGCGAAGGAATGACCAAGCAGGAGTTCGCCGACTGGTGGCTCCGCGATCACGCCCCGCGGGCGGTCGCGCTCGCAGGACTCAAGAGATACCAGATCAATCTGACGGTCGGCGACGAGGAAGCGGAGTGGGACGGCATGGCCGAGCTTTGGTTCGATTCGGTCGAATCCATGGCGGTCGCGTTCGAGACCGAGCTCGGAAAGGCGTTGGCCGCCGATTCATCGGCGCATGGATCCCGACGGGACGGAATCATCGTCGAGGAGCACCCCGTCGTCTAGCGCCGGACGCAAAGATAATTGGTGCTTTAGGTTGGGCAACAACAAGAGTAGGATGCGCATCGGACTTGTCCGGGAAGACCCGCGGGGAGGCGCTTAAGCCAGCGCGGGAGGCAAAAAATTGAGGAGGTAAACTCTATGACGACAAAACCAAACAATACTAAGCGAGCGCGGGATGTCGGCCGTCGTACCGCCATTAAGACTCTCGGATCGGCCGCGGCCCTCGTGGCCGGCGCGAGTGCGACGGGGCACTGGAAACGCTCCTTTGCCGCGTCGAAGAAGTCGGTCCGGGTTTGGACGACGCAGGTCGCTCCCGATCAGCTCAAGGGCTACGACTACTATAAGGAATCCTTCGAAGCGGCGCACCCGGGGATCGTAATCGAATGGGAGCATGTCTCGGACGACGACGCCTGGCCGAAACTGATCGCGGCCTACGCCGGCGGCAATCCACCCGAGATTGTCTCGAACCTGACGCCGTCGTGGAACGCGACCCTCTACGCCCAGGATAAGCTGATCATGTGTAACGACGTCGTCGAAATGGTCGGCAAGGACGACTGGGACGAGGCCGCGCTCAGTATACATGCGGCGCCGAACGGCGATCAGTACGGCCTTCCCATCGGCGCCAACGCGTTTGCCACCATGTGGCATCGCCGCGACCTGATGGCAAAGGCTGGCGTCGAGGCACCCAAGGACTGGGCCGAGTCGGTTCCGTTCTTCAAGGCGTTGACCAAGGGCGGCATCTACGGTCACTCGAACCCGTACGGGCCGGGCGGCATGACCAATACCCTTGGCTGGGCCTTCATCAAGAAGGCAGGCGGCGATATCGTCAATCCCGATCAAACGACCAGCATGGAGACGGGTCCGATTGTCGATGCGTTGGAGTTCGTCAAGGAGATCCGGCCGTATTCGCCCTCGGGTGCGACTGGGTATTCCTATGGTGAATCGCTCGGCGCGTTCGTCTCCGGCCGTAGCGCCACTGGTTGGTATACGGGCCGGGCGTTGATGAACGTCAATACCCAGAACCCGAAGATCCTGGACGACGTTGGCGCAGTGCCGTGGCCGTCGAAGGACCGCAACAACGCCTTCGACATGGGCGGCTACCACGCCCACTGGATCTGCAAGGGCTGCAAGAACCCCAAGGAAGCCGCCCTCGTTGCTGCATGGCACTACAGCGGCACGGGCCCGCAGGGCAGCGTCTACGCCAAGTGGCTGCACGGCGCGCCTAGCCATCTGCTTCCGATTCTGAAATCGACCGCGGCATCCGACGACTACTGGAACCATCCGCTCCTCAAGAGGAAGAAGGCGGAGGTGCTGGTCATGATCGAGATGCTCAAGAACGGCTTCACCCGGGTTAAGGAGAGCGCCAAGCATCCCATCAGCTTCAAGATGGGCGAGATCCAGGGTACCAACGTGTTCGCGCTGATGACCCAGAAGGTGGTGATCAACAACGAGGACCCGAAGAAGGTCGCCGAATGGGGCCGTGACCAGGTTGCCAAGGTCATGGGGGGCTAAGCGAGTCTCTTGGACCGTTCTTGACGACGGTTCGGCTTTTCGAAATCGCGCCGCCGTGCCCTCGGGCCGGCGGCGCTTTTTCTTGTTCTGGCCCGATCCGCGGCGCGGCCAAGCCCTAACAGGGACCGCCGGCCGCTGGGCGGCCGTCGGGCGGCGCAACGGTCATGGTGGCGACGATGATGCTCGGCGCGTTGGCGGCGGGCGCCCGCATACGGCTTGCGTGGCACCGGCACCGCCCCTTCCTCGAAGCGGCGATGGCGGCGTCGGCCCTGGTTGCGCTGGCCGACGGCCACGTCACCTTCTCGGAAAGCCACCGCCTCGACGAGATCATAGAAACCATTGAGCAGCTTCGAGTCTTCGATGCGCACGAAGGGATAGAGCTCTTCAAGGACTGCATCGACGCCATCGCAATGAACGCGGAAGCGGGCCGAAGGCGGGCGCTGACCGCGATCGCTGGCATCGCCGATGACGAGGACGAGGCGCGGCTTCTGGTGCGGCTTTGCCTCGCGGTGAGTGCGGCGGACGGGGCGTTCCAGGACGAGGAACGCGAGCGCATCATCGAGATCTGCGCGCAGCTCGGGCTTGCGCCCGACGAGTTCGGTCTGTAAGCCCTGGCGCATGAACGTGAGTGATCGAATCGCCTTCATCGGACTCGGCCAAATGGGGGGGCCCATTGCCGGGCACTTGGTGCGCGCCGGCTTCGAGTTAACGGTCCACGATCACATCCATTGGAAGCAAGAAGCGTGGGCGGAGGCATACGGGGCCCGTGTGGCCTCGAGCTGTGCCGAAGCCGCCGAAGGCGCAAGCGTGGTTGCCACCAGCGTAGTGACCGAAGACGACCTGCGCGACGCGACGGTCGCCGAGAGTGGGGCCTTTCGAACGATGGCTGAGGGCGGGGTCCTGGTCGACCATTCGACCATGTCCGCCGAAATTGCGCACGAGCTCTCGGCGCGCGCGCGCGAACGGGGCCTGTTCTTCCTGGACGCGCCGGTGGCCGGGGCCGTGGAGGGGGCGCGCAAGGGCGAGCTTTCGGTGATGGTCGGAGGCGAGGCGGAAGCGTTCGCGAAGGCCGAATCCTTCATGCGCGCTTATTCGCGCGAGATTCACCACATCGGGCCATCCGGGCACGGCCAGCTTACCAAGATGCTGAACCAGATCATCATCGCAGGCGTCATTCAGGGTCTCGCCGAGGGCATGACGTTTGCGCACCATTCGGGGCTCGATGCGGACAAGGCGGTGGAGGTGCTGTCGGGGGGGGCGGCACGGTCGTGGTGGCTCGACATCCGCTCCGGCCAGATGCTCGACAACTTAAAGCACGGCCGCGACGTCAACCACGGCCGGGCCGGGTTGTTGATCAAGGATCTCGCGATCTGCCTCGCCGAAGCGCGCCGCCACGACATCGGTCTGCCCATGACCGGGTTGATAAGCCAGCTTCCGGTCGAGACCGGCGCCTAGCGCTTTGTCCGTTTAGTCGGTTCCAGGCGCGGGCTGGAGCAATTCCGCCAACGTGGAAAACGATCTAAGTTTCGGGTCGCGCCTCGCGGCGCCAAATGTAAAGACCGCAAGCGACCACGAGCAAAGCGCCTGACGCCGTCCACGCGTCGGGCACTTGCCGCCATAGCACGAGGCCGAGAACGAGCGCCCAGACCAAGCTCACGTACTTGTAGGGTGTGACTACGGATGCCTCGGTGAGACGCAGGCCTTCGATCAATAGGAAATTCGCGAAACCAAACATGATCGCGCAGATGGCCAGTAGCCCCAAGTCGGCATGCCCGATCATCCGCCAGTTTCCGGCGAATTCTGTCAGAAAGCCTGCGGCCATGAGCGCGACCGATCCGTAAACGAGCATCGAGGCCGTCGTCTCCGTTCGGCTCATGCGCCGCGTGATGATGCTGGCCGCCGCGATGCAAATCGCCGCGCCGAGCGGAAGCAGGACCGCAGGCCGGAAGGCATCGCCGGTGGGCCGCACCATCAGAAGTACGCCTAGAAAGCCGACGGCGATCGCCGAAAAACGCCGCCAGCCAACCCGTTCACCGAGAAATGGAATCGCCAGCAGCGTTACTAATAGCGGCTCGGCGAAGATAATCGCGGTGGCATCGGCGAGCGGTAGCCTGTCCAGGCCGTTGAGAAACAAAAACGTCGCGGCGACGAAAAGCACGACCCGAATCGCTTGGGCGCGATGGTCGTGAACGCGAAGCGCCTGCCTGCCGCCGAGCCACCAGACGAGAAAAGCGACCGGCACCAACATAAAGGCTCCTCGAACGGCGATGATCTCGCCGATGGGGATATCGTCCGACAGCCACTTAATGATGGCGTCGTTCGAGGTAATCAGAATGCTCGCGGCGGCCACGCAGGCGATCCCCCGAGGTGCATTATCCGACCCGGCGGGATGGCTCACACCGGCCGCCTGTTCGGGATCGGTTGCGGGCGCAGTCATCTCCCGGTCTCGCGCCACCAGATGAAGAGGCCGCTGCCGATCACCAAGACGGCGCCACTCGCGACCCAGACATCGGGAACGTCACGCCAGACGAGGAAGCCCAGAAGTATCGCCCAGACCACCGTGGAATATTTGAACGGCACCACCAGCGCCGCTTCGCCCAGGCGGAACGCCTCGATTACCAGGAACTGCGCGACGCCCAGCACGATCCCGGTTACCGCGAAGAGGCCCAGGTCATGGGGGGTGAGCGCGGTCCATCCGAAGGGGCATGTGGCGAGCCCGGCAACCGTGACGCAAGCGGTAGTGAACGCGAGTGTCGTGACCGAGGAATCGGTGGCGCTGATTCGCCGCGTAATTATGTCGCGAAGCGCACCGAAAAATGCGCTAGCCGCCGGAAGCAGCGCCGCCCACCGCAGTGCGTCGCCAGTCGGGCGCACCATCACAAGGACGCCGACGAAACCCACCGCGATTGCCAACCAGCGGCGCCAGCCCACCCGTTCGCCGAGGAACGCGGGCGCCATCGCGGTCACGAAGATGGGCCCGACGAACCCGATCACGACGGCGTCGGCGAGGGGCAGAAATCTCAAGCTGTAAACGAAGATGCCGGCCGAAAGGACGGTCAGAATCCCACGTCCGAACTGGCCGCGCAGGTTGCGGACGCGGAGCGCGCGAAGTCCGCCGAACCGCCACACCAGGAATCCTATGGTCACGAAGATGAAGGACCCGCGCATGAACAGAATCTGGCCGACGGGATAGCCCAGGCTCAGCCATTTGACGACGGCGTCGCTGACGGTGAGGAAACCCCCGGCGCCAACCATGCACGCGATCCCCTTGAAGGGATCTGGCATCGCGGTCACGAACCGGGGGCCGAAGGTGCGCACGCGCTTGATCCCGCTTCACCGGCGCACGGGTTCGTTCCCGACCCGGTGGGGCGACCGGGGCGACCGGGCGAGGTTATCGCCCATCGTCCGCCCGGGGCGCGCGGCTTTTGCGCGTCGCCGCCTGCAAGCCGACGAAAATCAAGGCGATGCCAACGACGTGATAGAACTCGAGCGATTCGCCGAGAAAGACGATGGCGAGCGCGGCCGCGAAGACCGGAACCAGATACAGGAACTGGGCGGCGCGGCTGGCGCCAATAGCGGTTACCCCGCGGTTCCAAAAAAGAAACGAGAACAGCGAGGGAAAGATCCCGACGTAGGCGATGCCGCCGAGGCTGAGCGCGCTGAGGTGCATGCGCGCGCCGTTCGCGTACTCCCAGGCGGAAAACGGCGTGATGATCGCCAGCCCGAATGCGAACGTGACGGTGAGGAACGTCAGCGGATGAAGGGACGCCGAATGGCGCCGCAACAATACCGAATAGATCGACCAGGCGACCACGGCCGACAAGACCAGAAGATCGCCCTGGTTGAATCCGAGGTTCGCGAGAACGCCCAACTCGCCGCGCGTGATCACGATCAGGACGCCGACGAACGACACCGCGATTCCCACTGCCTGGCGAGGTGAGACGCGTTCGCGGAGCAAAATCCAGGCGATCAACGGGATCACCGCCGGGCCCGTCGCGCCCACCAGCGAGGCATTGATCGCCGTGGTCCACTTGAGCGCCACATACAAGAGCGTGTTGAAGGCCACGACGCTGAACAACGCCAGCATGAACAGCGTGCGCCACTGGGCGCGGACGGCCGAGAAGTCGTTGCGAACGTGCGTCAGCCCGAAGGGCACGATGATGGCGAGCGCGATCAACCATCGCAAAAACGAGAGAGAAAGCGGCGGCACGACGCCGACGACCGCCTTTCCGACGACCGCGTTTCCGGCCCAAAACAGCATGCAAAGCGTGAGCAGCACATAGGGCGCGGTGGCGAATCGCCGCAAGGGGCGCCTCGCCGTCGTCCGTTGTCGCCATGAGGGAATCCTCAGGATCGAAGGTTGGGCGAACTTAGGGCGGGAATCGAGGGTCGGCAACACCGATCCCAGCGCGCCCGTGCACGGGCCGAAGGCACTGGCCTAGATCGCCTTCGACCCGTAGCTTGGCTGGCGATGGCACGCCTTCCCAAGCTCTTTATCGCCGTGACCCGTCTGCCGGCGCCCGTGCGGGGCGCGTTTTGGATGGTGGCGGGATCGTTGTGCCTTACGAGCGTCCACGGGTTGGTTCGCCACGTCTCGCTCGAGGTTCATCCGTTCGAGATCGCCTTCTTCCGATACGTCTTCGGCACGATCGCGATCCTGCCGTGGGTGCTGCGGGCAGGGCTGGGAAGCCTGCGCACCGAGAGGTTTCCGTTGCATGTGCTGCGGTGCAGCTTCAGCGTCGGCGTCAATCTAACTTGGTTCATGGCGCTCGCGCTCATGCCGCTCGCCGACGCGACCGCGCTCAGCTTCACCTCGCCCTTGTTCGTGACCGTCGGCGCGGCCCTGGTGCTCGGCGAATCGGTGCGCGCGCGCCGGTGGACGGCGACGATGATGGGGTTCGCCGGCGCCGCCGTGATCCTTCGTCCCGGCGTCGAGACCATTAGCTGGCCCGCGGTTTTGGCGCTCACCTCGGCGGCCTTCGGCGCCTCGAGCGCGCTCTGCGTCCGAGCCTTATCCAGCACCGAGTCCGCGCGCACGATCGTCGCCTACCAGAACCTGCTGGTCACGATGATGACGGCCTTGCCGGCGCTCCTCTTCTGGAGCTGGCCGGGGGCGGAGGCGCTCGTCGCCATGGCGCTGATGGGGATTCTGGCGACCCTCGGGCATCTGGCGCTCGCGCGCGGGCTCGCGATCGCGGAAGCATCGGCGATGGCGCCGTTCAATTTCTCGCGACTGATTTTCGCCGCGGTCATCGGCCGGCTGTTTTTCGGCGAAGCACCCGATACTTTGACCTGGGTCGGGGCGGTGGTGATTTTCGGGGCGACCGTGTTCACCGCCCACGCCGAAGCGCGCGGGGCCCGGGGGTCGACGCAATCCTAGTCGCACCCGTCGTGAAAATCGGGAAGCGCGCGTGCCGGATAGCTTCGACAAGCGCGTCGTTTCAGCGCCACCTCGTCGATGCAGACGCCGAGCCCCGGATCGCCCCCGCCGAGACAGTCCCCACTACGACGCCCCGGAAAGGCGCCAGGATCGATTGGCGAGTCAGGTCGCCTTCAACGCGGGAGCGGAGCTCAATCAGTACGACATCGACGCGCTGCTGAACGACGAATGACGCAAAAACCTTGATCCGGCGGGATCCGAAGTTCGGCCTCCGACCTGGGCGAGGGGGCCGTTACGTCTTGCGCGAATGCTCACCCAGCCATTAGGCTGGGGTCAGCCGGGCGAAATCCGTCCGCGCGGAGGATGAACTTCTTTAGGGGATGCCGCGGGAATGGCGGAAAGCGAGACACCGCGAATCATAACGCCGCCCAACACCTTGAAGAGCAAGGTCGGCGTGGGCGGGCCGAAAGCCGTCGATCCCGCCGTGCTCAAGCGCGCCGAGGAAGCGATCGCCAATCTCGGGGACGATTACCTCGATTGGGTCCAAGAGGATATCAAGAAGCTGGAAGATGGGCTCAGCGCCCTGAAAGCGGCGAAAGGGGGCGGCAGGGATCTTCTCGACACGATCTTCCGGGTCGCCCATGAGATCAAGGGCCAGGGCGGAAGCTTCGGCTACAATTTGATGACCTTGATCGGCGACCAGCTTTGCCGCTTCGTCGAGGACATGGCGGAGGCCGGTCCCCCTGAAGTCGAGGTCATCGGCCTTCACGTCGACGCCTTGAAGATCGTCATCGCCAATCGCATGCAAGGCGACGGCGGCCAAGCGGGCCAGGCCTTGTTGCGGGGCCTCGAGAAGGTCGTAGCCAAGATCGGCTGACGCGCCGCTTTGCCGATCGCCCCGGTGCTCAGACGCCTTGCGTGTTGCACAGCACCACGCGCCAGCCATCCGGGTCCTCGAACGTGACCGCCTTGTCGAGCCAGTGGGGGTTTTCCGGCGCGACGGCCTCGTAACCCATTTGGAACATCCGGTCACGAAGGCGGGTCAGGTCCTCCGCATCGGGAATGTAGAGGACGAGCAGGTTTTCGCGGTTCGGCGCCGGGCAATCGCTTCCCTCTTCGTGGTGCGAGAAATCGAGGTGCGAGGAGCGGTCCGGGAGGCCGAGAGTAACGCAACGGTATCCGGCCTGTACTTCGAACGTCGCAATCACCGGCAGTCCGAGGCCGTCACGATAGAACCGGGCCACGTCCTCGAGCCGATCCGTGGGCCGCGCGATGCGGACCGGACGACATAGATCGAGTCCGGCCACTCTCCGGTCGATCGGGTGATTGGCTGGACCGGGTTCGGGCGAGTCGGCGCCGCGCGCTCACTCCGCAGCCGGGAAACGGGCGCGGAACTGTTGCAGCCAGGCGATCCGTTGCTCAAGCAGCCTGAGATCGTGATCCAACCATTCGCCGAGGAAGCTGCCATCCTCTGCGTGACGCTCGCGAAGGTTCTCGATGCGCACGAGCTCGCCGGAACAGAAGTCGATCAGGAGATCCACCTGGTCGCGCTGATCGCCCTCGCCGAGAAGGTGCAGGAACCGGAACTTGAGCGCGCAGACGAGCTTGTTCAACTCCGTCGCGCCGCTGCGAAGCCGTGCGGTTAGGAGCGCGCGGAATTGCTGGTGGCCATCGGGCGTGATCGCGATCTCGGCATCGTCCTCCATGCCGAGGCCATCCACTGCCTCGACCAGCCCTTCGAGCTTCAAAAGCTCGACCGAGGTGCCCAGTAGGTCAAGCGATGGCCCCAGGACGTGGCCGACGAAATCGCGGATGAGGTCGGCGAGCGCGCTGTAACGGTGCTGGCGCTCGGCAAGAATGCCCAGCGCACACAGGCGCACCGCTTCTCTTGGCGTCAGCGTGTTGTCCGGAAACATCCGTCGACCTTGGATTCGGGCCGAAACCTATCACGGCCGGCGATGCGGCCAAAGCCCGGATGGCAAGAAACGGATCGTCAGGCCGCAGGCCGGAGCGCCAACCGCTTCCAGACACTGCATAGCGACTCGACCAGGTGGTCGATGTCGGAATCGCTGTGAAGCGGCGTCGGCGTGAGTCGCAGACGCTCGGTTCCGCGCGGCACCGTCGGGTAGTTGATGGGTTGAACGTAAATCCCGTGTTCGGCCAACAGAACGTCGCTCGCCTCCCTGCAGCGGCGCGGTTCGCCGACCAGGACGGGAACGATGTGGCTTTCGGACGGCAGCATCGGTATCGCCGCTTCGGCCAGGCGCTTCTTGACCGTCGCCGCCCGCTCCTGGTGGTGCGCGCGGATCTCGTCGTGGCATCTCAAGTAACGCACGCTGGCCAGCGCAGCGGCCGCGATGGCGGGCGGCGGCGCGCTCGAGAAGATAAAGCCCGATCCGTAAGAGCGGATGACGTCGCACATCGCCGCCGAGCCCGCGATATAGCCGCCGACGACGCCGAATGCCTTGGCGAGTGTCCCCTGGATGACGGTCAGCCGGTGAGCTTGGCCGTCGCGCTCGGCCACGCCCGCGCCCGTCGGACCATAGAGCCCCACCGCGTGCACCTCGTCGAGGAAGGTCATGGCGCCGTGACGTTCGGCGACGTCACATATCTCGCCGATGGGCGCGATGTCGCCGTCCATGGAATAGACGGATTCGAACGCCACCAGACGGGATCGGGACGCGTCGGTTCCGTCGAGCAGCTCGTCCAGGTGGCGCGGATCGTTGTGTCGGAAGATGCGCTTTTCGGCCCGGCAGTTCCGCATCCCCTCGATCATGGAGTTGTGGTTATTCGCGTCGGAGAAAATCACGCAGTCGGGAAGCATGGCGCCAAGCGTGCTGAGCGTCGTCATGTTGGCGACCCAGCCCGATCCGAACAGCAACGCGGTGTCGGTGCCGTGGAGCTCCGCGAGCTCGCGCTCGAGAAGCACGTGGTAATGATTGGTGCCCGAGATGTTGCGGGTTCCGCCGGCGCCGCATCCGTGCTTGTCGATGACCTCGTGCATGGCGGACAAAAGCTCGGGGTGCTGGCCCATGCCGAGGTAGTCGTTGGAACACCACACGGTGATCTCATCGACGGAACCGTTGCGGTGGCTCTTGGCGCGCGGAAACCGGCCGGCAATCCTCTCGAGTTCGGCAAAGACGCGATAGCGACCCTCGCCCTTCAGTTCCGCGATCTTCTCGGCGAAAAAGTGTTCGTGGTCCATTGCAACGCCTCCCGGCCCTACGCGGTCAAATTTGTTGCGGTCCGGCCGGTTTCTAAATGACACATGTCAATCGGGCGCGATCGATGCCGATCGCGGGCCGTCAGATCAGGTGACGCTCGGCGAGCACGCCTTCGAGATAGTCGAGCGCCTTGGCGCAGCGGTCGAACATCTCGTCGATTTCGTCCACCGAGATAATCATCGGTGGGCAGAACGTGGCCGTGTCCACCGCCGCTCTTGTGAGCAGGCCGCTTTCCTGGGCGCAGGCGACGAACGCGTTGCCCACGCCATCGCCCGGATCGAAGGTTTCCTTCGTATCCTTGTCTTTGACCAGCTCCAAAGCTCCCATCAAGCCGACGCCGCGCACCTCGCCGACGCGTGGATGGTCGGCGAACCGTCTAAGGCCTTCCTGGAAATGCGGCGCGATCTCGCGAACGTATTCGAAAGTGTTTCTTTCTTCGTAGATTTTCAAGGTCTCGAGGGCGACGGCGGCCGGGACCGGGTGGCCCGAATAGGTGAACCCGTGGGCGAAGACGCCGATCTTCGCGCTTTCGTCGACGATGGCGTCGTAAATCGGCTCGGACACCATCACCGCCGAGATGGGCAGGTACGCCGATGACAGTTGCTTCGCCATGGTCATTATGTCCGGCGTGATGGCGAAAGTCTGCGAGCCCCACGTGTTGCCGGTGCGGCCGAAACCGCAGATCACCTCGTCGGCGATCATGAGGATGTCGTACTTCTTGAGAATCGCCTGGACCTTCTCGAAGTAGGTGGCGGGCGGCACGATCACCCCGCCCGCGCCCATGACCGGTTCGGCGATGAAGGCGGCCACCGTGTCGGGGCCCTCGTCGAGGATCATCTTCTCGAGGTTCGCGGCACAACGGCTCGCAAAATCCTCTTCGCTCTCGCCCGGCGTGCCGAAGCGGTAGTAGTGCGGGCAGTCGGTATGCAAGATACCGGCGATGGGCAGGTCGAAATCGCGGTGGTTGTTGGGAAGCCCGGTCAGGCTTGCCGACGCCACCGTGACCCCGTGGTACGCCTTTATCCGCGAGATGAACTTCTTTTTCTTCGGCCGTCCTATGGCGTTGTTGTAGTACCAGACGAGCTTGACCGCGGTGTCGTTGGCCTCCGAGCCGGAATTGGCGAAAAATACCTTGGACATGGGCGTTGGCGCCAAGGCCATCAGTTTCTCGGCGAGGTCGACCACCACGTCGGAGCCCCTGTGGAAGAATGTCTGGTAGTAGGGCAGGCGTTCCATCTGGCGCGTCGCCGCCTCCACTAGCCGCTTCTCTCCCCCGAACCCAAGCGCCACGCACCACAGCCCGGCGAGCCCTTCGATGTATTCCTTCCCGTCCTCGTCGAAGACCTTCACGCCTTCGCCGCGCGTGATGATCAACGGCCCGTTGTCGCGTACGAACGGATAGTTGGTGTAAGGACGAAGGTGGTTGGCGAGGTCTCGGGCTCCCGCCGAGTTTGGCAACATCGTCATTGAATTACCCTCTTGTCGTCGATGGCTTGAAGATTTCGGCGGCGCGGTCGGAGGATGATTGTTGCTCATTTCGACGGCGCGGGCAACGCCGGTCACGGT
>JASMAE010000005.1 GCA_030754475.1 Rhodospirillales bacterium | reverse complement strand
TTGGTCAGGGGATCGAACGTCCCGGGATAGACGCCGATGCGCGGTTCGCTCATTGGTGCGCCTTGGTGCTCATTGCGCCTTGGGCCCGTCCGTGGTGTCGACCTCGAGCCCGTCCGCGGTCTCGTCCTCGGGCCCGTCCGCAGTCTCGACCTCGGACCCGTCCGTAGTCTCGTCCTCGGGTCCGTCCGCAGTCTCGATCTTTGGCGCGTCCGCGTCATCGGTCGGGGCGGTGGACGCGCCGTCAGTGTTTTCGTCGTCGCCGTCCACGTCGCGAAGCCGTGTCACCGAGACCACGCGTTCGTCCGAACCGATCTTGAACAGGGTCACGCCCCGGGTCTTGCGGCCCATGGCGCGTACGTCGTCCACCGGACAGCGGATAAGCTGGCCGGTGTCGGTCACCATGACGATCTGGTCGGCCTCCAGCACCGGGAACGCGGCCACCACCGTGCTGGCCTTGTTCTTGTCCCGGCGCAGGTCCATGCAGTCGATCCCCTGGCCGCCGCGTCCCGTTATGCGGTACTCGTAGGCCGAGGTCCGCTTGCCGAACCCGTCCTCGGAAACGGTGAGCACGAACTCCGCCGCCTCGGCCATCGCCGCTATCGCCGGCTCGTCGAGGCTGGCAGCCAGGTCCGCGTCCCTCGCCGCGTCGTCGGCGCGCCCGGTATAGTCGCTGCCCGCGAGCCGGCGCCGGGCGCCGACGGCGGCGAAATACTCTTCGCGCTCGGCGATCGCGGCCGGGTTGTGGCGAAGCCCCGCCATCGAGATGACCCGGTCGCCCTTGGCAAGGCGGATGCCGCGCACGCCCGTCGACGAACGGCCCACAAACACGCGCACGCCGGTCACCGGAAAGCGGATGCTCTTGCCCATGTTCGTGGTCAGCAGCACGTCGTCCTCGGCCGTAAACGTACGCACCCGCACCAGACTGTCGCCGTCGTCGAGCTTCATCGCAATCTTGCCGTTTGCCATGACGTTGACGAAGTCGGAAAGCGAGTTGCGCCTGACCCGGCCGCGCGCGGTCGCGAACATGACGAACAGATCGCCCCAGCTCTCCTCGTCCTCGGGCAGCGGCATCAGCGTCGTGATGGTCTCGCCCTCCTTCAAGGGAAGAAGGTTGATCATCGCCTTGCCGCGCGCCTGGGGCGTCCCCACCGGCAGGGAATAGACCTTGAGCTTGTAGACGATCCCCGCCGACGAGAAGAACAGCACCGGGGTGTGGGTGTTGGTCACGAACACCTGGCTCACGAAGTCCTCTTCGCGCGTGCTCATGCCCACCCGGCCCTTGCCGCCACGCCGCTGGGATCGGTAGGTGTTCAAGGGGACGCGCTTGATGTAGCCGGTGTTCGAGACCGTGACCACCATGTCCTCGCGCTGGATCAGGTCCTCGATGTCGTGCTCGAACTCGGCCGCCTCGACGGTGGTCCGCCGAGGTGTCGCAAAGCTTTCGCGCATTTCGGCAAGTTCGGCCTTGAGGATGCCGAGCAAGCGGGCGCGTGACGACAGCACCGCGAGATACTCCGCGATCGCACGCCCGATGGCCGCAAGCTCTTCCCCGATCTTCTCGCGCTCAAGCCCGGTCAGGCGCTGCAGGCGCAGCTCCAGGATGGCGCGGGCCTGAGTGTCCGACAGTCGGTACTGACCATCCTCGACGGCGCGGCCCGGCTCGTCGATCAGCGCGATCATGGGTGCCACGTCGGCGGCCGGCCATGTGCGCGCGAGAAGCCCGGCTCGCGCTTCGGTCGCGTCCCGGGCGGCGCGGATCAGCGCGATTATGGGATCGAGGTTCGCGACCGCGACCGCGAGGCCGGCCAACACGTGGGCGCGCTCGCGAGCCTTGCCGAGCTCGAAGACGATGCGGCGCCGGATCACGTCCTCGCGGAAGGCGACGAAGGCGGCGATGATCTCCTTCAGGTTCATCAGCACCGGCTCGCCGCCGTGGAGCGCCAGCATGTTGACGCCGAAGCTGACCTGCAGCGGCGTGTATCGGTAGAGCTGGTTGAGGACCACCTCGGGCACGGCGTCGCGCTTGATCTCGACCACCACGCGCACGCCGCGGCGGTCGGATTCGTCGCGTAGATCCGAAATCCCCTCGATTTTTTTCTCGTGTACGTGCTGGGCGATCACCTCGACCATGCGCGCCTTGTTCACCTGATAGGGAATCTCGGTGATGACGATGGCCGTCCGGCCCTTGCGTACCTCCTCGAAGGCGGCGCGCCCGCGCAGCAGAATGATGCCGCGCCCGCTGTGGAAGCCGCTGTGCACGCCGGCCGTCCCCATGATGATGCCGCCGGTGGGGAAGTCCGGCGCGGGCACGTGGTTCTCCACCAACTCCTCGATCGTGATCTCGGGATTGTCGACGTAGGCGACGCAGGCGTCGATCACCTCGCCCAGGTTGTGGGGCGGGACGTTGGTGGCCATGCCGACCGCGATCCCGCCGGCGCCGTTGACCAAGAGGTTGGGAAAGCGGGCCGGCAGCACCACTGGCTCGCGGTCGTTCTCGTCGTAGTTGGACCGAAAGTCGACCGTGTCCTTGTCGATGTCCTCGATCAGGGCGTGCGCCGGACGGTTGAGCCGCGCCTCGGTGTAGCGCATGGCCGCCGCCCGGTCACCGTCCATGGAGCCGAAGTTGCCCTGGCCGTCGATCAGCGGCAGGCGCATCGAAAACGTTTGCGCCATGCGCACCATGGCGTCGTAAATGGCCGAATCCCCGTGCGGGTGGTACTTGCCCATCACCTCGCCGACGATGCGCGCCGACTTGCGGTACGGGCGGTTCGCGTGATAGCCGCTCTCGTTCATGGAATGGACGATACGGCGGTGGACGGGTTTCAAGCCGTCGCGCACGTCGGGCAGCGCACGGCTGACGATCACGCTCATGGCGTAATCGAGGTACGAGCGGCGCATCTCGTCCTCGACGGTCACCGGCGTGATGTCGAACGGCAGCGACGGGGGTGGCTCTTCGGGTGGAGTCAACCGATATAACCTAAAGAAATCAAGGACTTGCGGACCAGCACGCAGGGGGCGCCCGGCCGCCCCGGGGATTCGCGAACCCTAGCACTTCTCGCACCTGCACACAACCGAAGCGGCGCGCGCGCGAGGCGCCCAATCGCGGCCAGCGAGCGACGTGTCAGAAAGGAATTTCGTCGTCGAGGTCGGCGGCCGGCGTGGCCGGCGCGGTCTCGTCGGCCGCCGGCGAATCGCTTGCGAATTCGGGCTCGCCCGCCGGCGCGCCACCTTCCTGGCCCCGTGAATCCAGCATCGTCAGCTCGCCGCGAAAGCGCGAAAGCGCAACCTCGGTGGTGTATCGTTCCTGGCCGTCGTTGCCGGTCCACTTACGGGTCTGGAGCGCGCCCTCGATATAAACCTTGGAACCCTTGTGCAGGTACTGCTCGGCCACGTCCGCCAGGCGATCGTTGAAGATGACCACGCGGTGCCATTCGGTTTTCTCACGCCGGTCGCCGGTCTGGCGGTCGCGCCAGGTCTCGGACGTGGCCATGGAGAAGTTGACGATCTTCTTGCCGTCCTGGGCGTAGCGAACCTCGGGGTCGCGCCCGAGGTTGCCGACCAGGATGACCTTGTTCACCGATCCCGCCATGGCGCCCCCCCAATTTCTGCTTCGCGCGCACGACTCTACACGCAAGGCCCGCCCGGGCGCCAGCCGACTCTTGGGGATTGAACGCCGTCAACGACCGTATCCCCCAAGTGACTTGGAACCGGCGCGGGCTAGCGCATCCGCCCGCCGCCGTGGAATCGCTTCGGCCCACACCCGCTGGCGGCCACCCACGGCATGGTATGATCGGGTATGATCGGAGCAGCCGGGCCGGCGTGTGGGCTGGTTCCGCTTAAACGGAAAATGCGTTAGAGAATGCCCGCCGCCCGCCGGCAAGCGCCGTTCGACCGCCAAGGAGATCGCCCGATGAAGGTCCGCGAAATCATGAGTATCAACGCCGTTCGTATTTTCAGCGGCGCCACCATGGCCGAAGCAGCCGAACTGGCCGCCATGTCCAACGCCAGTGGCCTGTTCGTGGTCGATGAGGAGAACAACTTCATCGGCGTCTTGTCCGAAGGCGACATGATGGCGATGGTTCTGCCGGAGATGAGCGAGGTGATGGAACGCGGCGGAAACTTTCGCGATTCCTATGGCATCCTCGCCGAGAAAGGGGCGCGGCTGGCTAACGAGGCCATCGACACGCATCTCATCGCCGACCCGTTGACCCTCGATCCCAACGACGAAATCCTGAAGGCCGCCAGCACCATGGCCATGAAGAAGATGCGACGCCTGCCGGTGGTTAAGAACGGCAAGCTGGTGGGCATGGTCTCGCGCGGCGACATCTGCAAGGCCGTGCTAAAGGGCTGAGCGCCGGCCCCGAACTCAGAACTGCACCCGGCTGGTGAAGCCGCCGTCGACTATCAGATTCGCGCTGAGAATGAAGCTCGCGCGTGCGGACGCGATGAAGACGACCGCGTTCGCGATCTCCTCGGGCGTCCCCATGCGGCTCGTGGGATTGCGTTCGACGAAGTCCTGATAGCGCGCGGGATCGGCGGCTTTCACCTGGTCCCAGCGCCCGCCCTCGAAATAAGTCGTGCCGGGCGAAACGACGTTGAACCGGATGTTCTTGGCGGCATACCCCAGGCTTTGGCTCTTGACGTAGGTGATCTGCGCCGTCTTCGGGGCGTCGTACGGGCGGCCGGGGCCCAGGGTCTCAACGGCGGCGGTGCTACCGACGACGACTATCGCACCACCGCCGGCCGCTTCCATGTACGGCAGGGCCGCATCCACGCAGTGGATCGTGCCCATGAGGTCGACCTCGAACGCGTCGCGCCACGCCTCGGGCTCGTTGGCGACGGCGAAGGCGCTCACGTTCGCGACCAACCCGTGGAGGCCGCCCAACTCGGTGGCCACGCCGTCGATCCAGCGCTTCACGGCGTCGCGGTCGCGAACGTCGGCCACGGCGCCGCACGCGGCGACGCCCTGGTCGCTGAGCTCGGCCAGCACGCGGGCCAGGCCGTCGGCCCCGCGTGCGCACAGCCCCACATTGCATCCTTCGGCGGCGAAGGCTTTGGCGATGGCGCGCCCGATGCCGCGGGTCGCGCCGGCGACGGCGACGGTCTTGCCCTTGAGCCCGAGGTCCATGATCGTTCGCGCGCCTACCGCGAGCGGTCGAGCTGGTCTTCGGCGCGAAGAATGCGGATGGGGGCGCCATCGAGCCAGGCGCGGATCACCTCGACCGCGAGGCCGTAAAAGACGCGGTAGTTGTCCTCGGAGACGTAACCCAGATGCGGCGTCAGCACCGTGTTATCGAGGTTGCGCAGGGGATGATCGTCCGCCAGCGGCTCGCAGTCGAACACGTCCAGTGCGGCGCCCGCGATGGTGCGATTTCGAAGCGCCTCGATCAGCGCCGCTTCGTCGACGATCGGCCCGCGCGAGGTGTTGATCAGGTAAGCGGTCGGCTTCATCAGGGCGAATTCGCGCCGACCGATCAGACCGACCGTGCGCCGGCTCAAGTTCGTGTGCACCGTGACCACGTCGGCGCGCCCGAGAAGCGTGTCCTTGCTCGCGAGCGTCGCACCGACATCGAGGCAGCGCCGGGCGGTCAGGTTTTGGCTCCAGGCCAGCACTTCCATTCCGAAGGCACGGGCGATCCGGGCGCTCTGGATGCCGAGCTTGCCGAGCCCGATGATGCCGAGCGTCCTCCCTTTGAGATCGACGCCGACGCCGCGTTGCCACGCCCCGCCCACGCGCAGGTTCGCGTCCTCGAGCGGGATGCAGCGCAACAAAGCGATGATGAGCCCCCAGGTGAGCTCGGCGGTGGGGTGGTCGAGTGAGCCGGTGCCGCAGGAGACGACGCCGTGATCGGCGGCCGCCACCAGGTCGATGGATGGATTGCTGCTGCCGGTGGTGACGAGGAGCTTGAGATCGGGAAGCTTCTCGAACAGCGTGCGCGGAAAGGGCGTGCGCTCGCGCATGATGACGACGATCGCGAATCCGGCGAGGCGTTGGGCGAGCGCGTCCTCGTCGCTGACATGGTCGGCGAAGACCAAGACGTCGAGATCGCCGGCGACGGGGCCCCAGTCGGCCATCGCGAGCGCGGCATTCTGATAGTCGTCGAGAATCGCGCAGCGCATCACCACTTCCGCCCCCTTCCGGTCGCCCCTGCGGGCGGGCGCGATCATGGAAGGAAACGACGGTGTTGACAATCGGGCCCGGCGAATCTGCCTATTCGAGGTGATCGAACAACCTTCGGGTGTTTTCCCCGGTTAAGTCCGGAAGAAAGTGGCTGTTGAGCGGCAGGATTTTCAGATAGGTCTCGTTACCGACCTCCGCGAGCCGATCGCGCGCTTTGATCATGCCATCCCGCCAGTAGCCATCACCGTCTCCGACATACATTGCGACGGACATGTCCTTCAACAGGGCCAATTGGGCAAAGTCCTTCGGATCTTCGGGGTCAAACTGCCGCTGCCGAGCCATCAGTTCTCACCTCGTCCTGGATCACGGCGCCGTCGTCCCCTGTCGCGGTGGCCTC
>JASMAE010000004.1 GCA_030754475.1 Rhodospirillales bacterium | reverse complement strand
CAGGCCACCGGCCTCGACAAGAACGTGTCCGACTGCGACATCCTGATTGGCGGGGCCGGCGGATCCGGCGTCGCCAAGGACATCAAGTTCGGCTTCAAGTACGTGACCCAGATTCACGTCAATTCACAGCTCAACATGTTCCTGGTTTGCACCGCCATGTGAGGCGGCGCCCTCGCGCATTATCCGTTATGTCGGCTCGAGGGCGTACCCCCGCCCGGCCGCCCCAAACATACCATTCCGTGGGTGGCCGGAAGGCGGTGCGGGCCGGTGCGATTTAACGGAAGTGGATAGCGGTGTCGCCCCCGCTCAAGGCGCTGCCATCTGGGCGAGGCGGGCGCGGGCGCGCACGTAAGCCAAATCCAGCCCGCCTTCGATGACCAGGGCGCGGTATTCGGCCGGGGCGTCCAGATCGAGGGCGTCCGCCAGCAGGGCGTGGGGGTTGGTTGCGGGCGTGTTTCGTCCGCGCACCCCGCTCCGGCAATAGCGGTAGCGTTCGGCGATGATCTCGAACGCGGGCCGCGAGACGCTGGCGGCCGTCCCGAAGGCGTAGGCGAACCACGCCACCGGCGCGCCCAACCGCGCTTCCAAGATGTCGCCGGCCTCCACGACCTCGCGCGCCAGCTCCTCGCCGGCGAGCCGCGACAGCTTGCGATGGCCGAGGCCGTGGGCGCCGATCGTATGGCCCCGCGCCTTCAGCTCGGCGATCTCGGACCACGACATCAACCTGAGATCGGCGCCGATCTCGTCCGCCTCCAGGCGTCCCTGGAAGATGGCCCGGGCGATGCTGTCCGGCTGCTCGTCGGCTGTGAGATCGACCAGCCCCGGACAGACGAAGAATAGCGCCCGGATGTCGTTGGCCGCGAGGACCTCGTTCGCGACGTCGAAGTTGGACCCGAAACCGTCGTCGAAGCTGAGAAGGCACGGAAGCCGTCCGCGTCTGCGCGCCGTAGACGCCCCGAGGGGGTGCACCGGGCGGCCTTCGAGCCAGGCCTCCGCGTCTTCGGGCGCGAGCACGCCGTGGTGGCGCCGCAGTTCCGCCACGAGGGCGGCGAAGGCTTCGCGCGCGTCGCGGGGGATATGGTGGAAGATGAGGATTCGGAACGCGTTCTCGCCCTCGTCCCCGACGGCGGCGTGGACCGAGCGCAAGGCCCACAACCATGGCCGGGCGAGACGATGGCGATGCATCATGGCGAACCCGCGGGTCTCAACCGGTGCCCCGGGCGCGGGCGGCGCGGACCCGTTGGCGCACCAGCCGATCGATCAAGCGCCCGCTGTCCGCCTCCAACTCGCCCTCCAGCCGGTACGGGGACGCGCCCATGGCGTACTTGAATTCGTAGATTCCGGGCGGCGTGGTGACATCGTCCATCCCGCCCATGTCGAGGGTTCGGTACCCCGCGTCCTTCATGGCCGCGAGCGCCCGCCACAAAAGCACCCGGTTGGCATCACGGCGGCGGCCGATCTCGGTCACCCCGCCGACGATGTATTCAGCCGTGCTTGCATAGCGCGCGAAAAGCGTCCATCCGATCGGCGCGGCGTCCTCGAACGCCACGAACGAGACCATCTTGCGCTCGAGCGGCAAAATATCCTGAAGCGCGCGCAGAAAACGGCCGTCGAGGGTGGTGGCGAATCCCTTCTCGGCCACGGTCCGGGCCTGGCCCGCGAGCACGTGTTCGAACAATCCTTCATCGCACCCGTGGGCGACTTCGGGCGCCGCCCGTTCGGCCTTGTTGAGCCTGGTGCGCCAGCTACGGTGAAGGCCGCGGCGCAGATCCTCGAGGGGCGCCGTCAGATCGATGCGGCCGGACGCCCAGCCGGGCCACTCGGTGGCGCGGAACCCGGCCGCGTGCGTCGCCTCGGGCGCGAGCGCGCCGTCGATCAACGGCGGCGCTACGAGAAGGTAGTGGCGCCGCGCGCCCACGTAGTGGCGCGCGAGCGCGTTCAGCATCGCCGCCGTCATCTCGCTAGTCCTGTTTTCGCCGGTCGCGAGCGGCCCCCGATTGACCCGCGCGAGGCCGCCCGGCAGCCCCAAGGGCAGGGCGCGAACCAACGCCTGGAAGACGCCGATCCGCCGGCCGTTCTCGTGGAACGCACCGCGCTCGACCCGCCACGGACCCGTTCGCGCCTTCGCTTCGCCGTACTCCCAGCACTGAACGAAGCTGTACCCGGGCGCGGTCTCGGTCAACCGCGACCACGCGTCGGGGGTGAAGTCGGTGAGCACGGCGTCGACCATGGAGGCGATCTTGCCCGGCGACGGGCAAAATGCAATGCCGCGAACGCGTTTAGAGCACTATCCGTTTTGTCGGTTCCAGCCCTCAGCGCCGCCCAGTCGCCCTAAGCGTACCATTCCGTGGGCGGCCGAGCGGCGGTGCGGGCCGGTGAGGGCCGGTGCGATTCCACGTGAGCGGATGACCATCTAGTGTGGATCGCGGTTGATTGGAACTGCGTTGCGGTTGCGATCAGGCGCGGAGCGCGTCACGCGGCCCGGGGTTCGCTCAACCCCCGTCGCGGCCGACCGCCGGCAATTCTCTTCGCCCTTCGTTCACGATCTCGCGGCCGCGCACCTCGGGCCCGGTCAACGCAGGGGCCGGCGCAGGCGACGCCCAGACGAAGCTCGCGAAGCTCTCGCACCGCGGGCAGACGGGGATCCATTCGGAGACGTGCGCATCGCACTTTCCGCACACCCAAGTAGCATCGGGCTCCGCCCGCGAGGCCCGTATCAGCCATTCGTGCCCGCGC
>JASMAE010000003.1 GCA_030754475.1 Rhodospirillales bacterium | reverse complement strand
GAGCAGCAGGACGGCGTGGGGCTGCTGGTCGATGGCGTCGGTCAAGAGGCCCCCCTGGTCGAATCCCACATAGCCCGGCGGCGCGCCAATGAGGCGAGAGACGCTGTGGCGTCCCATGTATTCCGACATGTCGAAGCGGATGAGATCGACGCCGAGCGCCCTGGCGAGCTGGCGGGCGACCTCGGTCTTGCCGACGCCGGTGGGGCCGGAGAACAGATAGGAGCCGATCGGTTTCTCGGGCTCGCGTAGTCCCGCCCGCGAAAGCTTGATGGAGCTCGCCAGCGCTTCGATCGCCTTGTCCTGGCCGAACACCATGGTCTTGACGTCGCGCGCCAGATTCTGGAGCACGGCGCGGTCGTCGGTCGAGACCGATTTCGGCGGGATCCGGGCGATCTTGGCGACCACGTCCTCGATATCCTTGACGGTCACGGTCTTGCGGCGCTTGTGCACGGGCAAAAGCATGCGCGAGGCGCCGACCTCGTCGATGACGTCGATGGCCTTGTCGGGAAGCTTGCGGTCGTTGATGTAGCGCGCCGAAAGCTCGACCGCGGTGCGGATCGCTTCGGCCGTATAGCGCACGTTGTGGTGCTCTTCGAAGTAGGACTTGAGGCCGCGCAGAATCTTGACCGTGTCTTCGTTCGACGGCTCGTGGACGTCGATCTTCTGGAAGCGCCGCACCAGCGCCCGGTCCTTTTCGAAATAGTTGCGGTATTCCTTGTAGGTGGTGGAGCCGATGCAGCGCAGCAACCCGTTCTGCAAGGACGGTTTGAGGATGTTGGACGCGTCCATGGACCCGCCGCTCGTCGCGCCTGCGCCGATCACGGTGTGGATCTCGTCAATGAAGAGGATTGCGCCCGGCGTTGATTCGAGCTCGGAGATCACCGCCTTCAAACGCTCCTCGAAATCGCCGCGGTAGCGGGTGCCGGCCAGCAACGCCCCCATGTCGAGGGCGAATATGGTGGCGTCGGCGAGCACATCGGGCACGTCGTGCTCAACGATTCGGCGGGCGAGCCCCTCAGCGATCGCGGTCTTTCCCACCCCGGGGTCGCCCACGAACAGCGGGTTGTTCTTGTTGCGCCGGCAGAGGATCTGGATGGTCCGTTCGATCTCGGCCTCGCGGCCGATCAGGGGATCGATGCGGCCTTCCGTCGCCTTCCTATTCAAATCGACGCAGTAGGTATCCAGGGCTTCCAGGCCCTTGCGCGTTGTTTTTTCCCCGCCCGTGTCCTCGTCCGCGCCCTGGACGGTTTGTGAATGCGACTCGCCCGAAACCTTCGCGATCCCGTGCGAGATGTAATTGACCGCATCCAGCCGCGACATGTCGTGGACCTGAAGGAAGTAAACCGCGTGCGATTCGCGTTCGGAGAACAAGGCCACCAGAACGTTGGCGCCGGTCACCTCTTCGCGCCCCGACGACTGGACGTGGATGGCCGCGCGTTGGACGACGCGCTGAAACCCGGCGGTCGGCTTGGGATCGGCCATCCGCGCCGACAGAAGCTTCGGGATCTCGTTGTCGATGAACTCGGCCAGGTTCTGGCGGAGATCGTCGAGGTCGACGCCGCACGCCCGAAGCACCGCGACCGCGTCCGGGTCCTCGGTGAGCGCGAGGAGCAAATGCTCGAGCGTTGCGTATTCGTGACGCCGCTCAGTCGCGTGCGCCAGCGCGCGATGAAGGGATTTCTCAAGGTTCCGGGACAACATCGTCAGCCGCGCTTTCCTTCGGTTACTCGTCCCCGTCCTTCTCGATCGTGCACTGCAACGGGTGCTGATGCTGGCGGGCGAGGTCCATGGTCTGGTTGACCTTGGTTTCCGCCACCTCGAACGTGAATACGCCACACACGCCGACACCGCGCTGATGAACGTGGAACATGACTTGGGTCGCCTGTTGGTGGTCCATTCCGAAGAAGCGCTCCAGCACGTGAACGACGAACTCCATGGGGGTGTAGTCGTCGTTCAGCATCAAGACCCTGTACATCGATGGCTTTTTTGTTTTGGGCCGGGGCTTTACGACGACTCCGTCTTGCGGATCGTTTCCGCCGTTGCGTTTGTTGATGCCGCTCATGATCGTCGCATCGTCGCTCGCGCCTTGGCCGAACCGGGACCATGCGATCCCACGCGTTCCATTATAGGCGCAATCCCGCGCCCGTAAAAGGGCTCCAATGGGCGCGATACGGGCGTTTCGGCAACAAAGCGCATCAAATCGGAGGACGATTTCCGTTGGTCGCAAGTGTCGATCGCGCGTCCTAGTCCCTCCTGGGTAGGCTCCCAGGAGATCGCAGCATCGTACGCTGTTCGGTTTTGCCCTAGGATATGTTGGAGGCCCCGAACCGCAATCCAATTCCGGTGTTTCCGTTGCCGAGACCCCGGAATCGGAGGACGGCGGGCGCGGGGCACCAGTGATCGCCAGCGCCAAACGGCCTTCGTGGAGAACCGAAATGACGAGACTTGCCGATCTCGCGACTCCGGCGCTGGTAATCGAGCGAAGCCGGCTCGTCGCCAACCTCGAGCAGATGAAATCGCGCGCGCTCGCGCTCGGGGTGCGGTTGCGCCCCCACATGAAGGTGGCGAAGGCGGTCGCGATCGCCGAGATTGCCGTCGAAGAGAAGGGTCGGGGCATCGCCGTCCAGACCCCGGCGGAAGCCGAGTTCTTCGCCCAAGCGGGCTATGCCGACATCACCGTCTGCGCCGCGATGATTCCGAGCAAGCTCGACCGCGTCGCGCGGCTCGCCGACGACGACGTCGGCGTCACCGTGATCACCGACAGCCCGGACGTCGCCCGGGCGATCGCCGCCCACGGCGGCCACTTCGCGGTTCTCGTCGAGGTCGACTGCGGCGGTCACCGCGCCGGGGTCTTGCCCGAATCGCCGGAGGCGATCGAGATTGCGAAGATCCTGGACGGCGCCCCTCGCGTGACGTTTGGGGGCGTGCTCACGAACGCCGCCCATTGCTACCAGGGCCGCACGCGGGCCGAGTTCGAGGCGATCGCCGAACAGGAGCGCGCGGCCGTCGTCCACGTCGCCGAACGCCTCTCCGAAGCCGGAATCCCGTGTCCGGTGGTCAGCGTCGGCTCCACGGCGACGGCGGTCTTCGCCAAGCACCTGAACGGCGCCACCGAGACGCGTCCCGGGCTTTACGTCTTCAACGATCTGTTCCGGGCCGGGGTCGGGTTATGTGGCCGCGACGATATCGCGCTATCGCTGCTCTCGCGTGTGATCGGACATTACCGGTCGGACAATCGTCTCCTGATCGACGCCGGTGTCACGTCGCTGTCGCTGGACCGCGGAACCGAGCGGATCGAAGGCGGCGATCAGGGCTTCGGCGTCGTCCTCGACGAGCATCTGCAACCCATCGCGCCGGGGCTCAAGGTCGCGCAACTCCACACCGAGCACGCGTGGGTTGGCGCCGACGAACCGCTGCCCTTCGACAGCCTCCCCATCGGCACCATGGTGCGTATCCTTCCCAATCACGCCAACAACACGGCGACCATGCACCGCCATTACGACGTTGTAGACGGCACGTCCGAGGTCATCGCACGCTGGCCGCGTCAGGGGGGCTGGTAGACGCCAGCGAACGCGGCCGTGAGCGCACCCAACGTCGTCCTTGTCCTCGGTGCCTCGGGGGTCGCCGGCACCCATGTCGTCCAGTATCTCGAACGCCTCGAGGGCTGGGACGTGATCGCGGCCGCCCGGCGGCCGCCCCCCTATGCGAGTGCCGCTCCCTTCGTTCCGGTCGATCTCGGGGACCCGGCCGCGTGCCGCGAAAAGCTGGGCGCGCTGGGGCACGTGACCCACCTGGTCTACGCCGCCTACGCCGAGGAAGGCGCCACATGGGCGGAACAAACGGCGCCGAACGCGGCCATGCTGGTCAACGCCATGGACGCGCTCGAGCCCGCGGCGCCAGGCTTGAGGCACGTCACGCTCTTGCAGGGAACCAAGTACTACGGCAATCACCTCGGCCCCTTTCGGACGCCCGCGAAGGAGGGGGATCCGCGCCACATGCCGCCGAACTTCTATTTCGACCAGGAAGAGGCGCTGCGGGAAAGACGGCCGGGAAAGGCGTGGACCTGGACGCTGCTGCGACCGCACTTCATTGCCGGCATCGCGCTCGGCAAGCCCATGAACCTAGTGACGTCGATCGCGGTCTACTGCGCCATTTCGAAGGAGCTCGGGTTGCCGCTTCGCTTCCCGGGCCCGCCCGAGAGTTTTCGCACGCTCACCCAGGGCACCGACGCGGACCTACTCGCCAAAGCCGCCGTCTGGGCGGGGACGGAGCCGGCCTGCGCCAATCATACGTTCAACATCACCAACGGCGATTTCCTGCGCTGGGAGAATCTCTGGCCCCTGTTCGCCGAGTGCTTTGACATGGAGCCGGGGCCGGTTCAAGAGATTCGGCTGGCGGAGTTCATGGCCGACAAGGGGCCGCTTTGGCAGGATATGGTGCGAACCCACGGCCTCGCGCCCAATCGGCTCGAGGACATCGTGTCGTGGGGGTTCGTTGATTACGTCTTCCGGTGCGCCTGGGATATCATGTCGGATACGACCCAGTGCCGCCGGGCAGGGTTCGACGAATACGTCGATACCGAAGAGATGTTCGTCCGCTTGTTCGGCCGCCTACGAGCGCTCCAAATCATTCCCTAACGGCCTTGGGTTTCGCAAAGACACGGATGGCCGGGGCTATCCCCGGACAGGATCGATCCGGGGACGGCCATTCGCGGGGTGGCCTCGCGCCGCGCGGGATCCGGTCGCCGGCAACGACGCGCCAAGGGTTAGACCAGATCGTGATCGGTCGAAATCGCGTGGCCGCGATACGCCGACCACGTGAATCTGGTCTTGGGCGACGCGGCTCAAGGTGCTGCGGGCATAAAAAAGACCCCGCCGAAGCGGGGCCAGTTAGTATCCAGGGAGGTAACATCGAAATGTATTGAAATAGAGCGAATGGGCGCGGCTGATAGTGGAGTGACCCCCTAAAAGTGGTCCAGATTTGTTAAGAGAGTTTGGCGCATTTTGCCCCCTCGAAAGGAGGACAAAATGAGCCGTAAACGCTACACCCCAGAACAGATTATCAGCATGTTGCGCGAAGCCGAGGTGGCCTT
>JASMAE010000002.1 GCA_030754475.1 Rhodospirillales bacterium | reverse complement strand
CCACCTCGGCTTCGCGCAACATGCTGATAATCTGTTCTGGGGTGTAGCGTTTACGGCTCATTTTGTCCTCCTTTCGAGGGGGCAAAATGCGCCAAACTCTCTTAACAAATCTGGACCACTTTTAGGGGGTCACTCCAGGGAACACCCGGACGGGCATGAAGCGCTGCAGACCAACCGCGAAGCCAATCGGTTGCCCAACGGCAACACCCTCGTTTCGTCTCAAGACCGTCTGTATGAAGTCACCCGTGGCGGGAAAATCGTCTGGCAATTGAACGCTCCACCTCAGGGCGACAATCGGCGCAAGTTTCACAAAGCGATCCGCATCGCCCCCGACGGCAAGACGTTCGGCGGTTAACCAAGACGTGGGAAGTTCTGCTTGTGGCTGATCCCGTTCATTCGAGCGGGCGTCGGAGAAGGATCGGTGTCGTCGCCGAAGCGGGCGTCGGAGCACTGCCACAACCCTAGGCTCAGTTATGCGTACACGCCCCGGAAACGAGGCGGCGCGACGGCTCGCGCCGTCTTGCGTGCCGCACGCCGTACCTGAGAGGCGCGCCCGGCCGGTTTCGCCCGCTTCAGCCGTACGTGATTTTCTTTTTCGCGATGATCGGGGCGATCTTGTCGGCCGGCAGGGGCGGACAGACCAGATAACCCTGGAATTCGTCACAGCCGAATTCGCGGAGGATCGCCAACTGCTCGGCCGTCTCCACGCCTTCGGCCGCGACCCGGCGGTTGAGGCTCTGGCCCATGGTGATGATCGCTTTGACGATCTCGAGGTCGTCCGCAGATGCCGTGATCTCGGAAATGAACGAGCCGTCGATTTTTATGGTGTCGATGGGAAATCGCTTGAGATAGACGAGCGACGAATAACCGGTCCCGAAATCGTCGAGCGCGATCCGCACCCCCATGTCGTGAAGGGCGAGAAGGGCGACGTCGCTGTTCGTCGATTCCGACATCAGCATGATCTCGGTTACCTCGATCTCAAGGCAGTCCGGTCCCAGTCCCGCATCGGCCAGAACGCGTTCGACCATGGAGACGAAGCTCGGTTCCCTGAGCTGGCGGACCGAGAGCTTCACCGCGATCCTGGGCGCTGGCAGTCCGGCGTCGCGCCACGAGGCGTACTGCCGGCACGCGGTCCGGATCACCCATTCGCCGACCTCCATGATCATCCCCGCTTCCTCGAGAATCGGAACGAAGCGGCCGGGCGGGACCTCCTCTTCGGAGCCTTTGTGCCAGCGCATCAGCGCTTCGACGCCCGTGATTTCGTCGCTCCGGATGTCGATCTTGGGTTGGAAGAAGAGCGAGAATTCATCCTTCTCGCGGGCCCGGATCAGGGCGTTCTTGAGGGCCATGCGCTCGCGCACCTCGTCGTTCAGATCGGAGGTGAAGAACTGGTAGTTGTTCTTTCCGCGATCCTTGGCGAGGTACATGGCGGAATCGGCGTTGCGCAAGAGGTCCATCGCGTCCGAGCCGTCGTCGGGATAGATGGTGATCCCGATGCTGCCCGTGACGAAAGCTTCCTGTCCGTCGAGCATGAAGGGCTTGGCGAGCGAGTCGATGATGCGCTGGGCGACCATGGGCGCGTTCCGGGCGTCCGAAAGATCGGGCATGATGACCGTGAATTCGTCCCCTCCCAGGCGCGCGATGGTGTCGCCGCTACGAATACACGCGCCCAAGCGAATTGCGGCCTCCTGTAAAAGCATGTCCCCGACGTCGTGGCCGAGCGTGTCGTTGACGAGTTTGAAGCCGTCGAGGTCGACGAACATAAGGCCGAGCTTTCTGTTTTCGCGGGCCATCATCGGCAAGGACTGGTTCAGGCGGTCGAGGAAAAGGGTCCGGTTCGGAAGGCCCGTAAGGCTGTCGTAATTCGCTTGGCGGCGGATCTTCTCTTCGTCCTGCTTGCGCTTCGTGATATCGCCGATCAAGACCGCGTACGGTCGGGCACCGTGGTCGTCGGCGGCGATGGCCGAGATCGCCAAGCGTTCGGCATAGTCTTCGCCGTTCTTGCGCTTGTTCCAAATCTCCCCTTCCCAATGGCCGTGATCCGTCAGCGCCTCGCGCATCCCCCTGTACGCACGGCGATCGCGTTTCAGGGCGCGGAGGAATGGCGGCGCCTTTCCGATCACGTCGCGCGCACGGTAGCCCGTGATCTCGGTGAACGCGGGATTGACCGACTTCACTTTGAAATTGTTGTCGGTGATCAGAACCGCCTCGTTGGTCGCCTCGATGACCGCGGCAGCGAGGCGCAGCTCCTCCTCGGCGCGATGACGTTCCACGATTTCCTGTGACAGCGCCCGGGTTCGCTCGTCGACCCGGCCCGCGAGTTCATCGCGCTTGCGCCGAAGTTCCTCTTCCAGCGACACCTGATCGCTGATGTCGCGAACGACCACCGTGATCACGCGATCGCGGTCGCCACCAAGTTCGTTGATCGCCACGTCGAGCGCGATATCGGATCCGTCCTTCCGGCGTCCGTGGTCGAATCCGCGAACCGTGGTCGTGGCATTTTTCCGGTGTGCACCGAGGTAGCGCTTGATCGCACCGATTTCGCCGCCCCGTTTTCGCGCCACCAACAAGGCCGCGACGTTCTTGCCGACGATCTCGGTGGTCCGGTATCCGAAGATTTCCTCGGCGGCCGGGTTGAACGTGAGCACACCCCCCTTCGCGGTTACGGTGATGATCCCGTCGGCCACCGTATCCATGATTCCGCGCAAGCGGTGCTCGCGCTCGAGAATCGCTTCAACCGATTTGAGCTGCGTCGAGACGTCGCGCGCGTGAACAATGACGTTCGCGTGCGACCCGTTTCCGACGCTCACGGCGGAGACTTCGGCGGCCAGCTCGCGGCCTTCGCGGGGAATGAACTTGAGGGGGACGCTCGCCCCGTCCGCGAGTGTGCCGCGCATCAAATCGGACACGATTTCGCGATGATCGGGATGAACGAACTCGACCAGCTTGCGACCCACGGCCGACTTGGTCGAGCGCAGTCCGAGAAACCGTTTCGCGGCCGCGTTCACGTATGCGATCCGCTCGCCCCGGCACAGGCACACCAGGTCCGGCGCGCGCTCGACGAATCGGCGCGCCCACGTCTCCGTCGAGAGCGCGCGTTCGCCCGCCGCGCCCTTGCGCCTCGGTGTGGCCGGTGCCGCGGGTTTCGGGGTCACGGCACGAGACCGATCCGCGAAGACGCCGGACGCGACCCAGCGCTCGCGCACCGAAATACCCCGCGCCGCGCCGCGCCACAAAGACTTTGGCGTCGCCGATCCGTCATATGGGGATATTGTGGTTTGAGGCGCCGGTTTTCATCGTTTATTTGTCCTCGTATCTGAGATTTCCTTCACGGCTTGCCCAAACGAGCCGCGTGTTGACATCCTACCGCGATCCTTATAAAAGTGCTAAATGATTGTGGTAAAAAGATATTTTACGCAAATTCTTTCGTTTATTCTCGCTTTTCGGATTTTATTTCGTGAACGACGCGGCGAACCGTTGGATGCGCGACGCGCCACCGAGCCGCCCGCCCAACGCCCCTAGACTGGCCGCGCCAGCGGCCGGACGAACCGACCGATTTGCGCGCGGGCGGGGGCGCCCGCCGGGTACGCGTTTCGAGAGCTGATCGCGATGTATCTTTACCTGCCGATCGCTGAGATGTCCGTGAATGCTCTGATCATTCTCGGAATGGGCGGCGCGGTCGGATTTCTGTCAGGGTTGTTTGGCGTCGGCGGCGGCTTCCTGATGACGCCGCTTCTGATCCTCATGGGGATCATGCCGTCCGTCGCCGTGGCCACCGAGGCCAACCAGATCGTCGCCGCGTCGGTTTCCGGCGTCATCGCCCATTGGCGGCGCGGCAACGTGGACGTCAAGATGGGCATCGTGCTCCTCGTCGGCGGCGTCGTGGGATCGACGTTCGGCGTATGGCTGTTCACCATTCTGCGTGAGAGCGGCCAGCTCGACTTGGTGATTCGGCTGGCGTTCGTCATCTTCCTCGGGACCATCGCCGCGTTGATGCTGTTCGAGAGCATCCGGGCCCTGACGCGAAACCCGCGCCGGGCGCCGCCCAAGCGGCATCACCACTATTGGGTTCACGGCCTGCCGTTCAAGATGCGGTTCCGGCGCTCGCGCCTGTACATCAGCGTTCTCCTGCCCATTGCCGTCGGCTTCCTCGTCGGCGTCTTGGCGGCGATCATGGGCGTCGGCGGCGGTTTCTTCATGGTTCCGGCGATGATCTATCTTCTCGGTATGCCGACCGCGGTCGTGGCCGGCACGTCGCTGTTTCAGATCGCCTTCGTCACCGCGAACGTGACGTTCCTGCAGGCGGTCACCAACCAGACCGTGGACGTGGTGTTGGCGATGCTTCTGGTGGTGGGCGCGGTGATCGGCGCCCAGTTCGGCGCGCGCGTGAGTACGCGCCTGCGCGGGGTGTATTTTCGCGGACTTCTGGCCCTGCTGGTGCTCGCGGTCGGAGCCAAGCTCGCGTTCGATCTGATCGCGACGCCCGAGGACCTATATTCGCTCGGGACCGTGCTGAGGGCGCAATGAAGCGCCTCGCCGGCATCGTCGCGATTGCGGCCTCGCTCGGCTGGGCGCCGTTGGTCGCCGG
>JASMAE010000001.1 GCA_030754475.1 Rhodospirillales bacterium | reverse complement strand
TGTCCCTTCGCCGAGGCCGTAACGACGGGTGAGCCACGCCCCCACCGCCGCGCGGAACTCGGCCGTACCGTCGACCGGCGGATACCGTCCCCAAAGATGCGCGTTCTCCGCAAGCGTGCGAGCGACGATCGCGGGTGGCGTGTGCTGCGGCTCGCCCAAATGAAGCGCGAGCGCTTCGGTGTCCGCGGGCGGCGTCAAGGGCCCGAGAAGGTCCCGCAAGCGCTGGAACGGATAGTCCGAAAGCCGGTTGAGCCGGTCGTTGAGCATCGCAGGACCGCGTTGCGGCGGGATCGCCCGGCAGTCTAGAGCGGATCGCGCGTGATCGGAACTGCGATGCGCTCTAAATCGTTATCCATTCACGTGGATTCGCACGGGCGGCGGTGCGAGCTGGAACCGACGACAGGGATAGGGCGCCCGGTAGGTGAATCGAGGCTGGACTTCGCGCCCCATTCGGGGAACATGCGCGCCGTGAATGCGAAATCCACTTCCGGGCGCGCGCCCGCGGACGTGATCGGCGCCGACGTCCTGGTGGTCGGCGGCGGCATCGTCGGCTGCACGGTGGCCTGCGCCCTCGGGCTAGCCGGATTCAGCGTCGTTCTGGCGGACCGCGAGCGCTGGGAACGGTTTACCGACCCGCGGTTCGATGGACGCGCCTTCGCCATCGCGCTTGTCTCGCGGCGCTTGTTCGAAGGCCTGGGCGTGTGGCGCCACGCGAGCCGCGACGCGGCCGCCATTCTCGAGATTCGGGTGTCCGAGCGGGGATCACGGCAGTATTTGCACTACGACCACCGCGAGGTGGGTCCGGAGCCTTTCGGCCACATGGTCGAAGCCCGGACGCTGCGCCGGGCACTCGCGTCCCGGCTGGCCGAGCTTGGCGGTGTCCGTCTCTTGACGCCGGTGAGCGTCGCGGGGCTGTCGGTGACGGACACGGGCGTCGAGGCGCTTCTCGCCGACGGCCGTCGCGTGCGGGCCGCGCTCGCCGTGGGGTCGGACGGCCGCGCTTCGCGGACGCGCGCCGGCGCCGGTATCCGCGTGACCGGCTGGGATTACCCGCAAACGGCTATCGTCTGTACGATCGCGCATGAGCATCCGCACGCGAACGTGGCTCACGAGCACTTCCTTTCGGCCGGGCCGTTCGCGATCCTGCCGCTGAACGGCCGGCGATCGGCCATCGTGTGGACGGAACGCCGCGCACTGGCGCCCGCGATCATGGCCCTGGATGCGGGCGAGTTTCGCGACGAGCTTGCGGACCGCATTGGCGCCTTCCTGGGCCAAATCGAGCCGGTGGGACCGCGTTGGGCTTATCCGCTTTCCCTGCAATACGCCGAGACCGCCATCGCGCCCCGCATCGCGCTTGTCGGCGACGCGCTCCATGCCATGCACCCGATCGCGGGCCAGGGCTTGAACATGGGGCTGCGCGACGCCGCCGCGCTCGCGGACGTGCTCGTCGACGCCCGTTCCCTCGGCCTCGATATCGGGTTGTCGACGGTGCTCGATCGTTACGCGCGCTGGCGCCGCTTCGACAACACCTTGATGCTGGCGGCGACCGACGGTCTCAATCGACTGTTCTCGAACGACATCCGGCCGTTGAAGCGCCTTCGAGACGCGGGCCTCGCGGCGGTCGGCCGCGTGCCCGTGCTGAAGCGGTCCTTCATGCGCCACGCGATGGGCGTCGTCGGCGATCTACCGCGCCTGATGCGTTAGGGCGGATTGCGGCCCGCACTCCGGGCTCACGGATCGCGGCTGAGGCCCTTGTCTTCGAGCGCCCGCAAATAAGCCTTCCAAATCGCGTCCTGATTCGCGCCCAGACGGTAGAGCGTGTCCCACGAGTAGATCCCGGTATCATGGAGATCGTCGAAGGCGATGCGAACCGCGTAGTGACCCACGGGCTCGACCGAGACGATCCCGACGTGACGGCGTCCGGCGACCGTGGTCTTTTCGCCCGCGCTGTGGCCCTGCACCTCGGCAGAGGGGCTTTCCACGCGCAAGAGCTCGGCCGCAAGCTGGAAGCTGCGGCCGTCGTCGAAGTCGACCTCGAGGGTCCGCGCGTCGCGCTTCAGTCGGATCTCGGTGGGCTTCGTCTTCGATCCCAACGTCTCGCCCGCGTTCATGCGCCCTTTGCTTTGGGATCGTCCGCCTCGAGCGCACGCGCCTCGTCAACCAGCATGATGGGAATACCGTCGCGGATCGGATACGCCAGGCCCGCCTGTTCGCTGATCAGCTCCTGGGCCTCGGCGTCGTAACTGAGCGGCCCCTTGGTGAGGGGGCAGACGAGAATCTCGAGAAGCTTGGGATCGACCTTGCGAACGCTCATGTCCATTCCTCCGCGTCGCGGCGGCGCCGCCGCAGTCAGTGTCGTTAATGCCGTCAGTGTCGCGCGTCGCCCGCCTGATGCCCGGCCTCGCCGAGCGCCATTTCCATCAGGCCGACGAGCATGGAGGCCCGATCCGGAACGAACGCAGCCTCCAACAAGGCCTGTTTCTCTCCGGGCGAGAACGGGCAGACCATGGCGAGGGTGGTGACCAGGGCCTCGTCGGCGGCCGCCTCGAACGCATCAAACCTCGCCTCGATGCCCATCCGCGAAAAATACGCGCGCATCGCACCGACCAGGCCCGGCCGGTCTAGGATCGGGTTTTGGTCCGCCGCGAGGTCGTCGGTGAAGGAATCGTAATCGACGGCTGCGCGGCGATATCCGCGGACCATTTCGAGCTCGCGTCCGATGCGGAACCGCGAGACCCCCATCAGCGTGATGAGAAAGCGGCCGTCATCCGTTTCCGAAAAGGCGGTAATCCGGCCCGCGCATCCGACGTCGAACAGCTCGTCATCGTCGCCGATCGGGCCGCTCGTATGACGGCGCGGCTGGATCATCCCGATCATCCGCATATTGCCCAAGGCGTCCGCCGTCATGTTGAGATAGCGCGGTTCGAACACGTTAAGCGGCAAGCGGGCGCGCGCAAGCACGATCACGCCCCGAAGCGGGAAGAGCGGCAGCGTGTCCGGAAGGCGGTGCCGATCGGCAGACATCCGCGTTCGCGCTCCGCGCGCTCAGGAGAAGAGGATCGACGACAGACCCTTCCTTCCTGCGAGCGTGTGCGGATGGGTGGCGCCGAGGGAATCGAAGATCTTAATGAGCTGCTTGCGCGCCGCTTCGTCGTTCCAGGCGCGGTCGCGGCGCAACAGTTCCAACAGCGTCTCGATGGCGGCCTCGTCGTCGGCGTCGCCGTATAGCGCCATCGCCAGGTCGAAACGCGCCGCGTGATCGTTCGCATCCGCCTCGACTCTTCGCTGGAACTCCGCCGTCGATCCGGTCGAGGCTTCGCCGGCCTCGGCGAGCTCCAGCGCCGACAGCGCGGCGGCGATCTCGGTATCCGCCCGGAGCGCGGCCGTGAATGCGTCGGCGAAGTGTCTGGCGCCGTCCAGATCGCCGCTGGCGACGAGACAGCGAAGCAGCCCCGCCGTCGCGCTCGCGTGGCCCGGCTCGTGGTTCAGGATCTCCGAATACAGGGCCGTCGCGGCCGGGTGATCGCCCGCTTCCAGCGTCTGGCGGGCGGCGTCGAGCGCTTGTTCCAGCGGCGGTTTGGCGCCTCCGAGCAGGCGGTCCACGAAGCTCTTGATCTGGCTTTCGGGCTGCGCCCCGATGAACCCGTCCACCGGGCGACCGCCTTGGAACGCGAAGACGGCGGGAATGGACTGGATGCGCATCTGCGTCGCCAAGGCCTGGTTCTCGTCGATGTTCACCTTGACCAGGCGGACCAGCCCGCCGGCTTGGCGAACCAGTTTTTCCAACGTCGGTCCGAGCTGTTTGCACGGCCCACACCAAGGCGCCCAGAAATCGACGATGACCGGCACCTCGACCGATTTTTCGATCACGTCGGCGGTGAAGGATTCGACGGTGGCGTCCTTGATCAACTCACCCGGCGGCGCCCCCGGAGCCTGGGCGTCGGTTGGGTTCGGGTCGAGGAGGAACTCCATGGGTTTCTCACCTGCGTGTCAGAAGTGTCGGTCCCGGAAAGATGGCCGCAACCGAAGGCGAACGCAAGGTCCGGGGCCGCGCTCGCGCATTGTCCACGAACGTGGACACCGCTGCGCCTCTCGTCTCTCGGCCGCCCAGATGACGCCATCGGTCGCGCGGCCGGGCCGGCGTGAGGGCAGCTCCGGTCGGATCCGAGAATGCCCGAGCGCTTTATCCCTTTAGTCGGTTCCAGCCCGCACCCCCGCCCGACCACCCCAAGCATACGATTCCGTGGGCGGCCGGCGGGGGTGGACGCTGGTGCGATTCCACGTAAGTGGACAACGAACTAAAGGGCGAGGATGGCGGGCTCGTGGCCGCAGGCGCGAATGAATGCGAGGAGGCCGGCGGGGGAGATCGAGGTCGTCGCGGCGTTGGTCAGCGGGTGGTAGTTCAGCACCGTCTCGTCCATCATGGCGGCATCAAGCACCACGCGCACCCGCATCTCAGTATCGTTGACCAGCGCGAAGGGCGTCACGGTGCCGGGCGTGATGCCAAGAACGTCTTCGAGGAGCTCGGGCCGGGCGAACGAAAGCGGTGCCGCGCCGATCGTGCGCCGCAACGCCTTCATGTCGATGGCGCGGTCCTCGAGCGTGACCACCAGCCACAGCGCGCCCTTCTTGTCCTTGAGAAAGAGCGCCTTGCAGTGCCCGCCCGCGAGCGCGCCGCGCAGCCGCTTGCTTTCGGCGACGGTGAAGACGGGCGCGTGCTCGTGGGTCTCGGTTTCGATGCCGAGTTCGTCGAACTTTGCGAGCAATTGCTCGGGTGTTAGCGCCATTCCGCGCCCTCCGGTTCCCGTTCCGGGCGGCCCGCATGCACATCTTGCAAACGCGCACCGCGAAACTATTATCAGCTTCGCTGGCCGAGGCATACGGCCACGCGGGCGTAGCTCAGGGGTAGAGCGCAACCTTGCCAAGGTTGAAGTCGTGGGTTCGAATCCCATCGCCCGCTCCATTTTTTCAAGGGGTTAGCATTTCCGCGCTGACCCCTTGCCCTTCCAGGGCACCCATAGGGCACCCTCAGGAGCGATTTCGGGCCTTCCGGGTGTTGTGTGGGGGGGGCGGCGCCCTCGACAATGCTTCCCAGCGGCTCGGAAATCGGCCTGGAGGGGGCATTTGTGTCGCCGGTAACCATGGACGCCGGTTTCGGCGGCGCCGGCCCCCCCCCAGTGAACCCTCGCCCCCTTGGCTTCTCCTTCAC